>CAMWHJ010000001.1 GCA_947174015.1 uncultured Lachnospiraceae bacterium
TCCACTTTTTCTTACGGTCTGTGCAGTAAATGCACAGACCTACTGAACAGTTACCCCTAATTTACTTTATTTGTAACTGCACAGCAGGTGTACAGTTCTTTGACAAATAGTTACAGAATTATTCACATATTTCTTAGAATAGTGTGACTATTTTATTTTTCAATTTTTGACGGTTTTTGTCCACAAATCCATATGATTTTTACTTTCTTCACAAAACGTTTGTTTGGTTTCTCACTTATGTAAACAGCCACTTTTCACCACAAAAAATGTGGATAATGTGGATAACTTCGTGTATAACTTAACTTTCGACTTTTTTCCTCATTTTCAAGCTGTGGATAAGTTTATACACCCGATTGTGGATGATGTGATAATGATGGTCTTTTTGTGCAAAAATATGTTTGATTTTACAAAATGTTAATAAATTCGTTTCTAAATAATACTGATTAATTCATAAATTTACAGATAATTCACACAATGGATTTCACAACCGTACCGTTTATCTCTATAGAAAAAGGCAGAGAAAACTCTGCCTTAAAAATTCTTATGAAATTTAGTAAATGTATGTAACTGCCTTACAAGGAGTACGGTAGTTATAAGAAGAAATCTTAATTCCTGTCTTAGCAGTACTTGCGTGCACTACCTGACCATTTCCAATATATAATGCCACATGGTTGATGGCACCGCCATCGGAATAGAATAATAAATCTCCCGGCTGAATGGCTCCTAACGATACTTCCACACCTCCTGCAGCCTGTGAACGGGAATCTCTTGGAATGGAAATTCCGCAGTCTCTAAAGACAGACTGAACAAATCCGGAACAATCTGCACCGTTGGTCAAACTAGTACCGCCTGCCACATATGGATTTCCCACAAACTGCAATGCATAATTTACAATAGAGGCCCGAGAACCGCCTGCCGGTGCTGATACTGCTGGTGCCGCTGGCTGCTCTGCCGGTGCTGCGCTGGCATTGCTGGTACTTGCACTGCTTTCGCTGGAAGCGGCTGCTTCACTGCTCTGCTTTTTCTTCTTAGCAGCCTCATCTGCCTGTCTTGCTGCTTCTTCTGCCTCTTTGCGGACTCTTTCTTCCTCCGCCAAACGAGCCTGTTCTTCTTCAATGGATTCTGCCTGTACAAATTCTGTTTCCAGGTTTACATAATCTGCGGATACATATCCTTCGATATCTGTATCAACGGCAATTTTAACCCAACCATCCATTTCTTCTACCACATCATAGCTTTCGCCTTCTGGAATCAAAGTCTGTACGGTGGCATCCAAGCCTGCGTCATTGCGAACTTTTAAGGTTTCCGTATTTACGGTAGCGATTCTGTGACCTACCTCTTTTGCCAACGCTTCTGCCTCTGCTCCACTGACTACAAATTCTGCTTTCACATAACCATCCACACTGCCGGACTTAATTTTATACCAGTCACCTTCCGTGGAAATAATGGTGGCAGCGGAATTGTTGTACAACTTTCCTAAAATCTCGCCTTCTTCACTTGGTTCGCTTCTTAAATTTACATAATTGCTTACCTGAGCGATGGCAATATTGTCATATTCGTTTTTTACTTCCGGTTCTTTTTCAACCGTATCCTGAACCAGTTCCGTGGTTTCTTTCTGTTCTTCTTTTTGATCCTCTTGTTGTGCTGTATCCTGTGCTTTGTTGTTTTCTGTATCTTCTGCCTTCTCTGCGGCTTTATTCTCCTGTATCTTTGAATTCGTCTCATTTAACACCACTGAAATTCCTGCTCCCGGCATATCAGACATTACACTGCTCGCCTTAGCTGTTGTGGAATATCCCCCCGCAACGATAATTGCTGCTAATGTTGCTGCTACTACCTTCATTCCTTTGTTCTGCATAAGTTCCTCCATTGCATAAACCAGATGCCCTCGCATCTTCTTCAAAATTTACTGTATCACAACACAAGAAATTTTAACAAATATCTTGCATTTTGTCAACCATTGTAATATTTCAGCAAATTTCAGTAAATTTTATACAAAATCTCGTAATAAATATTCCTGAACCGCAGTAACTGCATTGGCACCATCCGCCGCTGCTGTAATAATCTGACGCAGGGATTTGGTGCGCACATCTCCGGCAGCGAAAATTCCCGGCACATTTGTTTTTGTATCCTCCCCTGCCTTGATATAGCCCCCTTCATTGCATTCTAACAGACCTTCAAAGCACTCTGTATGGGGGGTAATTCCCACTGCCACAAATACACCGTCTAAAACCAAATCTTTTTTTTCGTCTGTTTTCACATTACGAATAGTAACTGCTTCTACCGTATCTTCCCCATGAATTTTAGTTACTACCGAATCCCAGACAGGGATAATTTTGTCATCTTGCAGTACCTTTTCCTGCAAAATTTTTGCGGCACGAAGAGTGTCTCTCCGGTGAATCAGATAGACTCGTTCACATCCTCTTGCTAAGAAAATAGCATCCTCTGCCGCCACATCTCCACCGCCCACCACAGCTACGGTCTTATTTTTAAAAAAGGCTCCGTCACAGGTGGCACAGTAAGATACACCGCTTCCGCTTAGCTCTTCCTCCCCCGGTACCTGCAATAATCTGTGTTTTGCACCGGTGGCGATAATGACTGCTTTGGCTCGATAAAGGTTTTTTGCAGTTTTCACTTCCTTAATGCTGGAATCTGCAACCCGTACCTCTTCCACCTGTTGTGAGACAAATTCCGCTCCCAGCTCCTCTGCATGGGCCCGAAAAGCCTGAGCCAACTGAAATCCATTGCTTTTTGGCATTCCCGGATAATTATCCACCTCATAAGTGTTGATTACCTGTCCACCACTTACATAGTTTTTCTCCATTATAATACAGGACAACCGGGCTCTCTGTGCATAGATTGCTGCACTAAGCCCTGCCGGACCGCTTCCTATTATTATCAAATCATATATGTTATCCATTCTTTTTGTTTTCTCCTTTTCAACACTCTTCTCACCAGATACACTGAAAAATCAAGATATCCGCAAAAGGCTTATCCCTTTTACTTATCATAATGATAATTGTACAATAAGTGCACAGTCTTATACGGTATCTCTATTAATATAAAACATTTTTTCACAAAAATTTTACCCATACAATATTACTATATTTTACCATTTTTTTCAACAATATCCACACGTTCCTATTTCTTTTAAGCCGTAATCTATTTTTTCAAAGTACTTGCATTTTTATACCTGAATTTCTATACTAATTCTATAAGAAACATCCATCTAAATTCATGAATCTATTCATGATAACAGTATTTGTTTTGTAAAAGGATGTGCACAAAAGTCCAATAAGCATTTTTTCACTTGTACGGACAGCACAGCAGAACATGGAGTCTGGAGGGAACATTTACATACTTCTTATAGAAGAAAAGAATTAAATTTGTATACTATATTGGAGGGTTTGCTATGAATCGAAAAATTACATGTGTCACTGGTTCTTCCCGAGGTATTGGAAAAGCCATTTCCGAAAGCTTTGCCGCTGCCGGCTACGACATTGTATTAAATTGCCAAAAAGACGTTGCTGCCATGGAGCAGGTAAGGCAGGAGTTAGAGGAAACTTACTCCATCCGATGTTTTCCTCTGGCAGCAAACGTTTCTGACAGCCAGGAAGTTCTACTGGGATTTCAAAAAGTTGCAGAGGAATTTGGAGAAATTGACGTACTGATAAACAATGCAGGAATTTCTTATTTTGGTCTGCTCAGTGATATGACATTCAGCCAATGGCAGCAGGTGTTAAATACAAATTTAAGTTCTGCCTTTTACTGTGCCAAACAAGTAATCCCTGCCATGGTGCGGAGAAAACATGGAAGAATCATTAATATCTCTTCTATCTGGGGGAACTGCGGTGCCTCCTATGAGACTGCCTATTCCGCTGCCAAGGGGGGACTGAACACCTTGACCAAGGCCCTCGCAAAGGAACTGGCTCCCAGTAATATTCCCGTAAATGCCATTTCCTGCGGTGTGATTGACACCGAGATGAATGCCCATTTATCAGCAGAGGAACGGCAGGCATTGGTGGATGAGATTCCGGCCTGCCGTCTGGGTACCCCGGAGGAAGTGGGACAACTGACCCTTTTACTGGCACAGGCTCCCACTTACCTCACCGGACAGATTATCACTATGGATGGAGGATTATTATAAGCTTTTTTATAACGGTTTTAGATCTTTACAGCTACATGTAAAATTATCTGCCGTGATGGATTTTTGCATAATTCCCCTAATTTTTACAGACTGTACCGTTATTATTTTTTCTTCTATATTAATATTATTTATGTTATAATTCTTTTAATCAGATAACTTAGCAGATTTCATTGAAATCCTTTGATATTGTCAGAATGTAACTATTCAGTACCTTCATCGTTACAAGCAAAGAACCATGCAAAATTGTTTTTCGGGTATTGCACCCATGAAAATTGCTACGCAATGGGTGCAAGCAGGCAATCAAACTGATTTACAGTTTGATTACTTTAGGCAATGGTTCTTTGCCTGTTATATCCACTTTTTCTTACAGTCTGTACAGTAAATGCACAGACCTACTGAACAGTTACGTTAGAATAATGAAATAGAATAACAGAAAAAGGCAGGTAATTTTATGGCACTAACCGGATTTATTACTCTAACTCTTTCCAATCTTTTTCAGTCCCTTCTATACAGTCCGCAAATTCACTTTCTGCTGGTATCCATTCCCCGGCTTCTGGTTACCACTTTTCTTTGCGGCATTATCGGTATGGAACGGGAGCATGTGAATCGTCCTGCCGGGGTTCGGACACATGTGTTGGTGGGTGTATCTTCTGCTTTGATCATGGTAACTTCGGAATATATGGTGACTTATTTTCAGGACTTTTACACCATAGATCCCACTAGAATGGGGGCACAGATTATCAGCGGCATCGGTTTTCTGGGGGCAGGTACCATTATCAAAGACGGCTTCCATGTGCGAGGACTTACCACTGCTGCCAGCCTGTGGGCAGTAACCTGTATCGGCATCGCCGCCGGTGCCGGATTTTACAGTGGTGCCTTTTTGGCTACTATTGCCATCTATTTGACTCTGGAGGTACTGAAAAAATATATGCTGGGCAAAACTTACAATAAAATTCTGCTGATTCGGACAGTGAATCTGGATCACACCCTAGATCAAATACAGTACCAATTGGAAAGGGCACACATCCACATCAATCAGACGGAGCTGCTCCCCTCCCAGAACGATGGTTCTCGGGAAATTCGGCTTCAAGTTTCCGTATCCTCCAAAGAAGCCATGGTGCAGTTTGCTTTGGATCAGATTTCCGCCATGGAAGAAGTGTTGAGCCTGGATATGGAGCAGTGAAAACAACAGTTTAATGTGTCTTTCAAGAAAGGAGGGAATGCCTATGACCATTCGGTTTTACAATGCAAGAATTCTTACCATGGAAGAACCTTTGGAAATTTTTATGGGAGAGCTTTGGGTAAAGGATGGAAAAATCACCTATTGCGGCAGTCCGGTTTCTGCCCCCATCACACAACCTTTTGATCGGGAAATGGACTTACAGGGGAATCTGATCCTGCCGGGCTTCAAAAATGCCCACACCCATTCTGCCATGACCTTTTTGCGCTCCTTTGCCGACGATCTGCCTTTGCAGGATTGGCTTTCTAAACAGGTGTTTCCCATGGAAGCCCTGCTGACGGAGTCGGATATCTATACCTTGTCAAAGCTTGCAATTGCCGAGTATCTTACCAGCGGCATTACCGCCAACTTTGATATGTATGTAAATTCCGATGCCATTGCCCAGTCTTCGGTAGATACCGGGTTTCGAACGGTGATCGTGTCAGGACTGAACAATTTTGTCCACTCACTGAAAGGACTGGCGGACTGTTATGAAACCTATAACCACTTTCATCCCCTGATCCGTTATCAACTGGGGTTTCATGCAGAATATACCACCAATGAAAGCCTGCTTTTGGGTGTGGCTGAGTTAGCTAAGACTTACCACGCACCAGTCTATACCCACAATTCAGAGACCAATGCAGAGGTTGCAGATTGTATCCGGCGCACAGGCAAAACCCCCACAGCTTACCTTGCCTCTTTGGGTGTGTATGACTATGGCGGCGGAGGCTATCATTGTGTACACTTTAGTGAGGAAGATATTGCCATATTTAAAGAAAAGCATCTGTCCGTCATTACCAATCCTGCTTCAAATCTAAAACTTGCCAGTGGTATTGCCCCCATCCGCCGCTATCTGGCTGAGGGAATCAATGTGGCACTGGGAACGGACGGACCTGCCAGCAACAACTGTCTTGATATGTTTCGGGAAATGTTTTTGATGACCGGACTTGCCAAAGTGCGGGAAGAAGATGCCTCTGTGGTGGATGCTCTGTCTGTGCTTCGGGCAGCTACGGTGGGCGGTGCCAAAGCCATGGGGCTTTCCCAATGCCACACCTTGACTGTGGGCAGTTGTGCCGATTTAACCGTATTGGATCTGCACAAGCCAAATATGCAGCCCTTGAATCACATTTTGAAAAATATTGTATACAGCGGCAGTAAAGACAATGTGTTGCTCACTATGGTAAATGGCAGAGTTTTGTATGAAAAGGGATGCTTTTATCTGGATGAAGATATCGAAACCATTTACGAAAAATGCAATAAGATTACACAACGCATCAAAGCTGCAAAAAAATAGGGGAAATTCCCCTATTTTTTGTGAGATTTTATAATATAACCTATGGTATCATACAAATGAGGTTTCAGCTCTTGGATTGGCACCGGTTCCTCATAGAGAATGGAATTATATATGGCGGAACCCACCAGTTCAATAATAAGAAAGAGCATTAACTCCGGCTCCGCAAACTCACATCCGGAAGCTGCTATCAACTGTAAATAACTGTCATAGACATTCGCATCATCACTGGATGAGGGCGAAATCAGTGCACTCTTAAACACACCCCAGCCTAAATTTTTTGACAAAAATTTCAGCAGGGACTTGTCCTCTGTCAGTCTGTCCACCACATAATCTGCAATAAAGATAATCTGGTCATCAATAACTTCTATCTTTTCCTGCTCCAATGCCTGTATGGCAGCAGAAAAAAGCTGGCTTGCCTTGTAAGACACCAATTTATTGCGGATATCATACTTATCCTTAAAATAAAGATAAAAAGTACCCTTGGCAACGCCTGCCTCCTTGACAATATCTGATATGGTTGTCTTCTGTATCCCATTGGTAAGAAACAAATGAAATGCCGTATTTAACAACGACTCCCTTTTTTGTTTTTTATTTAAATCTAATTTTCCCATACGAAAATCCTTTCTTATGTTCTGTCCTTATCTCAAAAACCATGATATTATATGAAATCTTTTCCGATTGGTACTCTGATATTATATATAGAAAAATGACCAAAAGTCAACATTTTTATAAATCTTTTATTTTCACAACTATCATAATCTGTTTTTTTGAAAAAAGCAAGGTAAATGTAAAGTTTTTATAAAGTTATTGACTATTAGTCATTTTTGTAGTATAACAGAATCAAGAAAAGTGACCATTAGTCATTAGCAAAACGAAGGAGTGATTTTATGATTAAATTTGGCAAAGGTGTGGTAAAACTTCGAGTACCCATCTTTATCTTAAGCCTGCTGTTGTTGATACCTTCTGCCATCGGCTATCTGAATACCGGTATCAACTACGATTTACTATCTTATCTGCCGGGAGAACTGGAAACCATGAAAGGTCAGGATATTCTGGTGGATGAATTTGGTACGGGAGCCTTTTCCTTTTATATTGTGGAAAACAAATCCAACAAGGAAATTTCCGAAATAAAAGAAAAAATTCTGGCAGTACCTCATGTGGAAAAAGTAATCTGGTACGATTCCTTAGCAGATTTATCCGTACCAATGAGTGCGATACCTGATGATATCTATCAGGTATTTAATTCGGAAACCTGTACCATGATGGCAATTATTTTTGATGATACCACCTCCTCGGAGGGAACCATGAAAGCCATCACCACCATCCGGGAATTATCTGATGAGGACTGTTATCTCAGCGGTATGTCGCCTGTGGTGGCAGATACCAAGATTATTTCTGAGACAGAAACACCAATTTATGTGGCAATCGCAGCTGTCTTGTCTGCCATTGTATTGAGTCTCACCATGGATTCCTTCTTAGTACCTCTGCTGTTTCTGATGACCATCGGAATGTCCATTATCTACAATCTGGGTACCAATATTTTTATGAGGGAAATCTCCTATATTACACAAGCACTTGCAGCGGTATTACAATTGGGTGTTACCATGGATTATGCCATTTTCCTATGGCACAGCTACGAAGAACAAAAGGAGCGGTTTCAGGGGGATAAGGAACGTGCCATGTCCCATGCCATCAAGGCAACCATCTCCTCTGTGGTGGGCAGTTCCATCACAACCGTAGCCGGCTTTATTGCCCTGTGCTTTATGAGTTTTACTTTGGGACTTGACCTTGGTATTGTCATGTCCAAGGGTGTTATATTGGGGGTTGTTGCATGTATTACCATCCTGCCTTCCATGATTTTGATTTTTGACAAGGCAATTACAAAAACACACCACAAACCGGTAATCCAAAAGCCGGAAAGACTGCCCTCCTTTATTTCAAAGCATTATTTGGTGTTCGGTCTTATTTTTATCATTGTACTGTCCCCGGCTTACTATGGAAATTCCCATGCACCGGTTTACTACAATATCGCTGATACTTTACCGGAAACTTTAGACAGCGTGAAAGCCAACAATAAGCTTTCCGAAAATTTTTCCATGAACTCTACCCACATGATACTGTTCAACAGCCAGTTGTCCGGCAAAGAAAAACGCTCCATGATAAAAGAGATGGAAGATGTGGACGGTGTAGAATGGGTGCTGGGATATGAGACAATTTTAGGTCCCACCATTCCGGAAAGCTGGATACCTGAAGAAGTAACGGAAGCATTAGAAAATGACACTTATGAGATATATCTTATCAGTTCTCAGTACAAAGTAGCTTCCGATGAGGTAAACAATCAGTGCACCCAGTTAAATGATATTATAAAAAGCCATGATTCCAATGCCCTACTGGTGGGCGAGGCACCTTGTACCAAAGATTTGATTACCACCACCGATAAGGACTTTCAGGTGGTAAGTATTATCTCCATCGGAGCCATCGTTGTGATTATTGCCTTGGTATTCCGTTCCATCTCACTGCCGGTAATCCTTGTGGCCGTCATTGAGTTTGCCATCTTTATTAATATGGCAGTGCCATATTACACCAACACTTCCATTCCTTTTATCGCCTCTGTGGTAATCGGAACCATACAGTTGGGTGCAACCGTGGATTATGCCATTTTGATGACCACCAGATATAAGAAAGAACGCAGAAATGGTGCCACCAAAAAGGATGCCACCTACATTGCATTGGACACATCCATGATGTCTGTGGTGGGAAGTGCATTAAGCTTTTTCTCTGCAACCATTGGTGTGGCATTATATTCTGACATAGATATGATCAGTGCCATCTGTATGATGCTTTCACGGGGAGCCATCATCAGTATGTTTGTAGTATTGTGTATTCTTCCTTCCATGTACATGATATTTGACAAGGTCATCTGTTACACAAGTATCGGTTTTCTGCCAAAGAAAACAAAAAACAATAACAACACAGCCATAAATATTTAGGAGGTTTTTATTATGAAAAAGAAATTTGTAAATTCAACCATTGCTGTTACTGCCCTTTCCTTAGCTGCTGTCAGCGGCTTATCCTCTGTGGGCATTGCCAATGCACAGAACAATAATAATACCGATGAAGATGCACAGGATTCCACCCTCACTGATACCATTGATGCGGTGGAAAACAATGATACCGTAAATAAGGTAAAGGAAACCCTTTCATCCCCCTCCAGCGATAATGCAGATAAAGAGGAAACGGTATATGTCAGTGCCAATGCCGATGGAAGCACCAAAGAAATCATTGTCAGCGACTGGCTGAAAAATAAGGATAATGCTTCCACCTTAAGTGACATCAGTGACTTAATGGATATTGAAAATGTAAAAGGCTATGAAGAATTTGTTCAAAACTCTGACGGCACCATCACTTGGAATGCCGATGGCGAAGATATCTACTATCAGGGAAAAACCTCCAAGGAACTTCCTATCTCCGTAAAAATTACCTACACCGTAGATGGGAAGGAAATTGCTGCCAGTGAGATGGCTGGAAAAAGCGGCAAAGTAACCATGCGGTTTGACTACACCAATCACTCCAGTCAAACCATAAAGGTAAATGGTGTGGATACCACCATTTACACACCATTTGTTACCGTTACCGGCATGATTCTGCCTTCCGATGTATTTCGCAATGTGGAGGTTTCCAATGGCAAGGTGATCTCTGACGGCAGTAATCTGATTGTGGTAGGTTTGGCAATGGCCGGTTTGTCTGAAAGCCTTGGTTTAGGTGTGGATTCTGATATTGATATTCCGGATTATGTGGAAGTGACTGCCGATGTCACTGACTTTGCACTGGAAACCACTGCCACCATTGCCACACCAGATTTACTTTCCAACATTGATATCAATGATATGGAATCCTTAGATGACTTGGAATCCTCCTTAAATGAACTTACCGATGCCTCCAAACAGTTAGTGGATGGTACTGGGAAATTAAAGAGTGGTTCCCAAAAATTAAAGGATGGTTCCCAAGAATTAGCAGATGGTACCACCACTTTAAAAAATGGCACCTCTCAGTTAAAATCCGGTGCAGGCACTTTACAGGACGGTACTTCCAAGCTTTGGAACGGTTCTGTCACCTTAAAGGATTGTACTGCTTCCTTAAAAAAAGGTACTTCGAACCTGCTGGCTGGTGCAGGCTCCTTAAAGAAAGGTACTTCGGATTTGAAAGACGGCACTGTCACTTTAAAGAAGGGTACCAGCGATCTACTGACTGGTGCAGGCTCCTTAAAGAAAGGTACCTCGGATTTAAAAGACGGTGCTGCTACCTTAAAGAAAGGTACCAGCGATTTAAAAAACGGTGTAGATACCTTGAAAACTGGTACTTCCCAGTTAAAAACCGGAGCTGAGAAACTGGCATCCGGTACCACAGACCTGTCTTCTGGTGCAGACAACTTAAAAGCCGGTACCGCACAATTAGTTTCTGGTTCTGCTACCCTTTATACCGGCATCCAAAGTTTAAATACCGGTTTAGCCTCTGCCAAAACAGGAGCCGATCAACTGGTTGCCGGCTATGAGGGCGGTGTCGTAACCGGAGCTCAGAATCTGGCAGGGGGATTAAACCAGTTAAACACCACCATATCCGGACTATCGGGTTTGGGTTCACAAGTCTCTTCCCTGACCAGTGAACTGGCTGCCAAAAAAGCGGAACTGACTGCTGCACAAACTACCCTTCAGGGTGCCATTGCCGGAATTGACCAACAGGTGCAGGCAGGCACTCTGACCACAGAAGCTGCTTTGGAACAATACAAAGTTTGCTACACACAGCTTGGTCAGGTACAGGGGTCTCTTTCCGTCATTGAGGAACTGACTGTCACTCTTTCACAAGCAGGCTTGGATAAGTTAGACATGACTACCTTGCAGACCTCTGTTGCTGCTTTATCCGAGGGAGCCACAAATCTATCCAATGGTATCAATCAGCTCTATGCCGGCAGCCAGTCCCTGCAGTCTGGATTAAACGAACTCACTGCAGGGGGTACTTCTTTAGAAGCAGGTGCAAAACAGCTTTCAGCTGGTATCACACAGGTAGATACCGGTGCCGCTTCCTTACAAAATGGTGCAGCCCAATTAGTAACCGGTGCCGCTCAGTTAAATACTGGTGCATCCAGCCTGGATTCTGGTGCCGATAACCTGAAAACTGGTGTGAAAAAGCTGGATGATGGTGCCAAAGACTTAAAGGATGGAAGTAAAAAACTGGATGATGGTGCCAAAGACTTAAAGGATGGTGCCAAGAAACTGGATGACGGTGCCGGTGATCTAAAGGATGGAAGCAAAAAACTGGATGACGGTGCCAAAGATTTAAAGGATGGTGTACAGAAGCTGGATGACGGTGCCAAAACCTTAGATTCCGGTGCTGCCTCTTTAAAGGATGGTGCCAATCAGTTGAATCTAGGTGCTGCTGCCCTGTATACAGGTATTGTAAAGGTAGATGATGGTGCCATCAAACTTCATACCGGAAGCCACACCTTGAATGATGGTATCGCCACACTCTTTGATGGTGTGGTTACCTTAGATGATGGTATGAACGAATTTGACCGGGATGGTATTCAAAAACTTTCCAACGTGTACAATGATGACCTGCTTCCCGTGAAAGACCGTTTCAATGCCATTAAGGATGCCGGAAATAATTACCATGTATTCAGTAATATTGCCGAGGGCAAAAACGGTACTTGTAAGTTTATCATTACCACAGAGAGTATTTCAAAATAAAGTTATCTGCCTTGTGCTCATTGTATACTATCAAATACAAAGCTGTACAAGACAATATAGGACTGTGCATGACTGCACAGTCCTATACTGAATCATTACAAAATTTTGTAACTATTCAGTACCTTCATAGTTACAAAATTTTTTACTTCTTCGCCCCATCCTTAGATGCTATCTGGTTGCTGTTTCCATTCTCTTTATTGTGAGACCCATTGTTACAGCCATTTTTACTTCCAATCATAATCCCCTTTTTCGCAGGTGCCAGCATAAATCCGATAATAATCCCCACGCATAGGGCTGTGGCTATCCCTAAAATTTTTTCTAACGGAGTATAATCCTTATTGATAATCTCTTGCATCTTATTCATGTTGTGAAACCTCCCTTTTGGCTTTCATTTTAGCACTGTAATGGTGAAACATTTTAACACTCCACCAAGTGCTCCTATTATACCATAAGAGAAGAAAAAAAACTACTGCAAAGAAAAATTCATACTTTGCTCTTCGCATTTTTTCTAACTGCCCCACTTCCAAAGTGCTTTTGGATGTACTTTCTAACATCCTTTTTTTTTCCTGATAGGTTTGAAAGTTCTCCTTCCATCCTGAAAAATCCGACCATTTCCCCGGAAAAAGCCGGGAAAACGGTGGAAAAAAAACGCTGAATTCATAAGGCACCCGTTCACCTGCCACTTGATATCTCTGCTGAAATTTTGCATAGGTATCCTCTATATCTTCTTCCTCTTTCCCCTTTACTGTGATATGATCCAAGATGGACGACTGGGTGCGGTCATAGTTGGTCACAAATAAATTGCTTTCTTTTAAAATGCCCCGCACCTGATAAGTATCTCCCTGCCAATTCACATACAAACCTACGGTGTTTTCGCTGCCAAAAAGCAGCCAGCTTGCCTCACTGCCCAAAAGACAGCCCTCCCTGTCATTTTGCGACAAAGACTTTCCCCCAGCAAGCAGTATACTTGAAGAACCCCAGATCGTAAGATGTTGCACCTGTGCACTATGATATTTTTCCTGATCCGTAATCTGTTCTTTCCCATGTTCTCCCCAGACAACATACTCCATCCGTTCCTGAGATTCCAGACTTTGGGCTGCTTTCTTCAAAACTTCCATATCCTCAGCGGAATACCCTGCCGGAACATAAATGGTTACATTCTGCCTTAACATCTGACTGTCATCATAATGGAGAATTCCTCCAAGCAGACAGAAAAAACTACATAGGAGACAGGCTGCAAAAATCAGACTGCTCCTTAACCTTCTCATGGATTTTGCAGGCGAATTCTGCTGCCTGCACTCACGGGACGGTCTGTCTCTGTAATTATTTTCGCATCCGGGCTTAAGGAATCGGATTTTAGGGCTGCAAATCGACTGTTTTGCTCCACCACCTCCACTGGCAGTTCCCGCACCACCCACTGCTGTCCCAACACAGTATTTTCCTCTTCTGCAACATACACAAAGGAATTCTCTCCATTTTTGTGAAGTGCCCCCATGGGAATGGCACAAGAATACAGTTCCGACTGCTTGCTTATCTTCATGGTGGCAGTGTCTCCAATGGAAATATTGTCTGCCGGCACTGATACAATCACCTTAAGATTATCGCTGGCTTCTTCCTTCTCTATGGCAATTACCCCTGCCTTCTCCACTGTGGTATTATAAGTTTTTATGCTCACCATATCCCCCACTTGAATAAATTCCTTGTCTTCCTCCTGAATCACCGCAGCAAACCGCAGCCCCTGACTGATATCTGACATGGAAAAGGCTGCCGTATCTGTGGTTTTCTGACCTACCAGAAGGTAACACTCCGTAATCACTCCCTGTACCGGTGAAGTAATTTTCCCCTGAGCTTCTTTTAAAAGTTTTAGCTTTTCCAAAGATTTTTCATATTTTTTCTCCGCAGTGCTGTTGTCCTCCACAGGTGTGGTATCAGCCATATCATTGGCATCTTCCATCTGACGTTTCGCCTGTGTCTCTGCCTGCTGATAAGCAGACAGCACATCTGCATAATTCTGGGCAGCCTGCTGTTCCTGCTGCTCCAGTGCCTCTATGGAAGAGCCGCTTTCTGACATCTCTTTGGATGAGCCCCCTTCCTGCTGCTCCCTTGCGGTTTTTAAGGCTTGCTGTGCCGAAAGCCATTGGTCTTTTGCATTTTTTAGGGCACTTTCGTTGTCCTGAATGGTTCTATCATAATCCTCCTTGGCTCTTTCCCTGGTTTTCTTGGCATTTTGTGCTTCCAGTGCTTTATTCTGCACACTCTGAGCTGTTTGGCGTTTTAGCGTGGTAAGCTCTGCCTGTAATTCTTGTATTTTCTCTTCCAAGTATTCCATATCAAGCTGTGCCAAAACCTGTCCCTGTTCCACCTTGTCACCCTTCTTTACATACACTGTCTGCACCAGTAAATCCCCCTCTGTCATGACTGCCTGCTCCAGATTCTGCTCCACCATACCTTCCGCCTCTACTATATGCTCTATTCGCTTGGCGGATATGGTGTCTACGGTGACCTTTGCCACAGTAAAGGAATCCGCCGCCTTGGCAGCAATGGTAGCCAGGAGAAAAAATCCCAGCCATGCCAGCAGAAGATTTTTCAGCCATTGGCTCACCTTTGTTGACTTTTCTTTCACATTATCACCTCGTTTTTCTGTCTGATTTTCCATTACTCCTTTTGAACCGTACAGGCGATTCCCTGCTCTAAATACTCCTGCCCAAACAAGAACACCAGCACTGCCGGCAACAGTGCAAACAGAGAGGCACAAAAAGCAAAACCTGCCTGACTGATATCAATTTCCGGCAAATACATGGATAAGGGCCACAATTCCTTGTTCTTTAAAAACACCAACGGACGTTCCATCTGGTGAAAACTTTCTAAAAACTGCAATACCATGGCAGAGATGATACCTGCCTTGCCCAGCGGGATTCCTATATGAAAAAATATGATAAACTCTCCTGCTCCATCTATTCTGGCTGCCTCGATAACCTCCTTTGGTACACCCCAAAAGAACCGATACATCAAAAATACAGAAAAAGTGGAAAATACCCCCGGCATGATAATTGCCCAATGACTGTCTAATAACTGTAATCTGTCCAGTGCCAGATATTCCGACAGCATAGTAACCTGAAAGGGCAGCATCATCAGTATCACATACAAAAAGTAAAGCTGCTTTCTGCCGGGAAATTCATAGACTGCCAATCCCCATGCTGCAGGCATGGCAAAGATAAGCTGTCCCACCAAAGTAAATAATGTAATTTTTAAGGAATTCCAAAAAGTCTGATAAAACTCTAAAGAATCCAGTAGCAGCTCCACCAAATTCTGCAAGGTGGGAAACTGGGGCAGAAAATGCCAGGCAGCCAATCCCTCTGTATGATTTAATACCGGACCTAAAAGTTCCGTTAATTCTAACTGATCCATAAAAGCACCTGAGAACAGGCAAAGGACTGGTGTTATCATGATAAGGCATACTGTCCACAAAAGTATGTTTTTCATTAAATTCACCATTTTTTTCATATACTTTCACGCTCCCAGCTTCTTTGCAGTCCTATTACAAGGACTGTAAGTACCAGAAAAAGAACCACCGAAGCCGCAGACATTTTGTCCATTGATAACTCCCGAAACCAATTATTAAATAAATGCTGCAGCTGATAAATACTTTCCTGAGGGTAATTTCCACCCACCAGATACGCCTCACGAAATACTTTGAAAGAATTGATGATACTGATCACTACAATGGTAAAGGCTGACTGCCGCAAATTAGGCAGTGTCAAATAACGAAATCTCTGTATGGTGTTGGCACCATCCATTTTCCCTGCTTCGTAAATACTTTCCGAAATTCCCGAAAGTCCTGCACTCCACAGTAAAACCGTATAGCCCAGATTTTTCCACAAATAACTGAACACCAGTACCCAGAATGCCCAGGAGGTATTCATAAAATCAATGGGGTCTGCTTCAAATAAACTTATCAGTCGATTCATCAATCCATGGCTGTCAAAAAACAGTTTCCAGATTAATACTACTGCTGCCGTTGGGATTGCCATCGGAAGCAAATAACTGCTTTTCAGCAAGCCGCCCATCTTCCCCATGGTCTGCAGGCTTACGGCTGCCAATAAGGATACCAAGAGCAGCAAAGGCAGACACACCACGCTAAAGCGCAGTGTGTTGCCGGCAGCCAGCAAAAATGCTTTGTTTCTGAATATCTGTTGAAAATTATCAAAACCACAAAAGCTCCCATCCAGCCGCAGAAATGCCCGATGCATTACATCCACGAAGGGGATTAGTGTAAAAATTGAAACACCTAGAAATTCCGGCAGCACAAAGAAAATTCCGGTCCATTTCTGCTTTTTGCTTTTATATTTCATATCAGATCCCCTTATTCGGAAAGATAAAGATTAACTTTCTGCAAAATATTTTGTACCGCCTCATCTAAAGACTGACTATCCTTCAAGTACTTTTCTCCCTCTTCTATCACCAAATCTGAAATGGTGGTATCTTCTATCCCTGCCAATTTTAAGGATTCTATTTCTTTGGTAAATTTATCTTTATGTTCCTCTGTCAGTGGTATCATATCATATGAGATTATAACTCCCTCTTCATTTGACATTGCAAGACTGCTGTCTGTCGGCTCATCAATTTCCTTTTTCCATAATTCCTCATAAGCACTGCGGTTTATGGGATATCCGCCAGATACCGACTTTGCCAATTCTTTTCCGTAAAAGGCAAGCATAAATTCCTGCACGGAAGTCTTTTTTTCACTTTCTTTTACAATACCGGCACTCATATATGGCAAAAATGTTTCACCCATCATCTGATAACTGCCTCCTATTTCTGCCTCTATGGACAAAAGATCCCTCAAATTATATAAATCTCCCAGGGTACCTATGGCAATTTCATTCTGTTTCATCATTCTTCCTATCACAGCTATTCCTGCACTTCCAAATCCCTCTGTATCTGTTGGATTTAAAGAAAGAGAAACAGTTATCTGTTCCATCTTATCCGGCACATCACCATCCAAATCATACAATGCCTTCACAGCTTGAAGAAATGTCTTAATCTTCCCTTCATCCAGTCGTCCGTCTTCCTGCATCCACGTTCCGGAATCCGCCTGATAAAATGTCTCTAAAATAAGTCTTCGGGAATAAAATAATGCTTTTCCCTCCTGTTTTATAGTTGCCGCATATTCTGCCAGCTTTGTCAGGCTCTCTCCGGCAGCCACCGTATCATCACTGCCTTCAATGACAGACAGCAAAAAGCGGCTTGGCAAAGCATAGACTTTTCCGTCCTTCTCATATACCTGCTTTATATTTTCAAAGATTCCATCCGAGTCCTCCACCTGCTTTAGAATACCGCTCATATCCGCCAAAATTCCTTTTTCCAGATAGCTGTTGACTGGCATGCCGTCCAAGATAAGAATATCAGGACCTTTTCCTGCCAATATATTGGTATTTAATGATTTGATGGCATCTTCTGCTGTGACACCGCTGTTCTCACTGATACCAATTTCAATCTTTACATAAACATCAGGGTGTGTACTCTGGAAATTTGCCACTGCCTTTCTTAAGATGGTAGAATCCTTTAGTGTATAAATATTTATCTGCTCCTCCGGAACTGCCGATGCATTTTCATCATACACATATTTGAAAAGCTTAGAATTCCCAACACTGTCACAGGCCAAAAGCATATAAGTAATTTCATCCCACATAAGAAGTTGTTTTAAGCCCATGCTGGTATCTCCTAAGGAGGTCAACTCTCCATTGATTACCTGCTCACTGACACTGCCGTTTTCTTTATGATAGAATACTCCTTGATGATTTCCGTATACAAGGCTGTTTTCTTCCATCCCTTCTGCCATAACCACAGGATAAGCTCCCATAGCACCACTGAGATCCCCCTTTGCTGTCTGGCAAACTTCATTTAATACCGCATCCTCTGGCATCTGGCTGCCATCCTTGGCGGACAATATCTTCATGCCATTTTCTGTACATGCATAGATTCGCTCCCCTGCAATGCCAAAGAAATCCAAACCGTCTTCCTCGCCATTATACAACTCCGTAAGTTCTCCTGTCTGTGTGTCAATCCGACATAATTTGGCATATAAATCCTGTATGATTAAATTTCCCTCGCCATCAATATCTGCCTGTACTATCATGTTGTCAATATCTATTTTTTCCTGTTCCGAAGCATCCTTATTTTCTGCTTCTGACGTCCCCTGCTGTTCATTCAATGTATCGGTTTCTTCCGGCACGTTCTCCTGTTCATTGACCGTATTATCTTTTTCTCCTTCTGTCTCTATGGTAATATCATCGGTATCCTCATATGTTGTAACACTGCCGCCCTGCTCCCCGGCTCCTTTTGGCAGCCGGAAGGAGGTACTCTTTACCTGTCCGTCTTTGGATATCACCTTTAACTCCGAATTATCAGCATATCCTACCACAGCTAAAATCGTGCCATCCTTTAGAATCTCCATCTCGCTTACAGCCTCTGAGAAATCCGGCAGCATATCTACCTGCCAGTTCTCTCCCATATCACTGCTGACTGCCTTGCAATAATTTCCTGTGGGATCAAAGCCTGCTATCATAATGCTCCCATCCTCCAGCTTGCCCATGCTCATTATCTCTGCCAGCTCCGACGGCAGGTTCACTTGGGATTCTAAAAATCTTCCTTTTGCATCCTCTGTTTTTGCCTCATCCTTGGGCTTATCCTCCGGCTGACCTCCTTCTGGCTGACTGACTGCATTCCCTCCACAGCCTGCCAGACCGGTACATAAACTGGCGGTTACTAAAACTGCCAGAAATTTTTTTAATTTCTTTCTCATGTTTTGTCATTCCTTTCCTGTTTTTGAAGTAACTGCACTGTATGTTCACAGGTACTTTGTCGGAAACTGCTGACTAATCAACGTTTTCCTTTCTCCTACTATAACAGAAGTTTCTTTAAATTTTCTTTAAGCTTCCCTTTAATTTTTTTGCCCCTTTAAAGATTTCTTTAAGATTGCTATGATATAATATATTGGAACAAACATGTGAAGGAGAATACCCATGAAAATATTACTGATAGAGGATGACGAAAATTTATGTGAAACTCTGTGCTTTCAACTGGAAAAGGAACATCATCAGGTGGATGTCTGCCATGATGGCAGAGATGGACTGGATTTGTTTCTTCAGGATGCCCATGATCTGGTTTTGCTGGATCGGATGCTGCCCACCATGAACGGTCTGCTGGTGCTTAAGAAAGCTCGTGAAAAAAATATCAATACCCCGGTGATTCTTCTCACTGCCCTTGGAGAATTGTATGATAGAATTGAAGGTTTAGACAGCGGCGCCGATGACTATATTGTAAAACCCTTTGCCTACGAAGAGCTGTCTGCCAGAATCCGCTCCATTGGCAGACGCAATGGCACCTACAACGAAAATCAACTGCTGACCTATGCAGATATCAGTTATGACAATGAATTGCGGGAACTGAATGGACCGACAAACAGTTTACAGCTTTCCGGCAGAGAGGGAAGCTTGTTAGAAGTATTTATACAATCCCCCGGCATCACCCTTCGGCGTATGGCAATTCTTTCCAGAGTCTGGGGCATTGATGCTCCAGTGGAAGAAGGGAATTTAGATACCTATATCCATTTTTTGAGAAAGCGGTTATCCTATGTGGGCAGCCGTCTGAATATAAAAACCATCCGGGGAATTGGATATATGCTGGAGGAAACGTAAATGACCAAAGATTTTCGAAAACTGAGAAAACAAATGACCTTATTTTCTGCCATAATTACAGGAGCCATCCTATTGGCATTGTCTGCTGCCTGTCTGTTTTTTGCCGAAAGCAGCAATAAGCGAAACAGCTATGCTTCTTTTTTAAAGGAAAGTAACACCGTGATTCTTCAATTACAAAGTGCTTCTGCCATTTCCCACCAGTGGCTGAATCAGCTCCATAATAACAGCAGCTTTTTAATTTATCTTTATGATAATGGAAATCCGCTGTATTATCAGGTTTTGCAAAATGTCAATGGGGAAGATTCTAAAAATTCTCTGACTGATTCTGTAATTTCCTATGTAAAGGATACGTATTATCTGGATATTTTTCAAAACAGCAACAGCCTTTTTCCCATCCATGAGGAATTTACCTTTCAGGATACTTCCGGTATGTCATACTATGTATCTGCCGGGCTGGTTCCAAAAACTGGCGGAACTTTAAGCTTTCTGATTCTTTTTCCATTAAGCCATCAACAACAGCAGATTCTATCCCTGCACCTGTTTATTGGCATTGCGGACATACTGTGCCTATTATTGCTAACCGTATTTGCCTGGATTTTTTCCGGTAAAATGTTAGTGCCTTTGGTGGAAAATAAAAGAAAGCAGACTCAGTTCGTGGCAGCCGCCTCCCATGAACTGCGCACTCCTTTAACTGTGATTCTGTCTGCCCTGGAAGCGGCAGAGAAAACAGACAGCCCGGAAAAACAACAACATTTTTGCAAGCTTATGAAGGAGGAAGGAAAGCGGATGCAGCGCCTGATTTCCGATATGCTGCTGCTTGCCAACTCGGATTCCAAGCATTTTCAAGTACAGCGAAAGCTCTGCCAGCCGGACGAAATTCTGCTGAATGTATATGAAAAATATGAAAATCCTGCCAGTGACAAGCAGATAGGATTACAGATTGCCCTTCCTCCCAATGAAGTACCGGACTGTTTTTGTGATATGGAACGGATCATTCAACTCTTATCCATTTTGCTGGACAACGCTCTCTCTTACACTCCTGCCGGGGGGAAAGTGAAGCTTTCCCTCACTGTTACTGCCCATAAGAAAATACGATTTTATGTGGCAGATACGGGAATGGGCATTCCCACCGAAGAAAAAAAACACATATTTGAACGTTTCTATCGGGCAGACAGCTCCCACACCAAAAAGGAGCATTTTGGACTGGGATTGTCCATTGCCAAGGAAATTGTGGATGCTCACAAAGGCAGTATTTGGGTGGAGGATAATGTGGGGAGAGGCACTGTGTTTGTGGTAGAAATATAATTGCTGCAACTGTTCCGCAGGTCTGTGCATTTACTGCACAGACCTGCGGAACAAGTGGATATAACAGGCAATGGTTCTTTACTCGTTACCGGAACGAAGTGAACAATTACAAAATATTTAGAAATCCGATGATAAATCCAATCAATGCCCCTAAATTTACAATCACATCCAGTTCCTTCTTCATCACAGAAAGAACCAGTTGCTCCAATTCTCTCACATCCATCTCTTCAATCTTTTGCTGTACAATGGCAACAATATCAAAGTGGGCTAAAAGCTTGTCTATATTTTCGTTTACCAAGGCATCATAGGCGGATTCCATTCCGCTGCGGATTTTGTCCGCAGCCAATCCCAGCATGGTAAATGCCTCCCCGGTATTCATGGCAAGGACTTCATCCATCTGCTGTTTTACCAAAGGCTGAAAGATTTCCTCTCCATGACTGTCAATATACTTCTCCACCTCTCTGCCTATGGGCTCTGCAATGGAGGCAATGAAATCATCATTGAGCAAAAAGGAAAACATTCCTCCCTGAAATTTTTCCTTTAAAATACTGCTGCCCCCTTCTGCAATCAACGCACCTAAATCCATAGACAAAATTCCTAATTTAATTTTTACAGTGAGTAAATCGGTAAGGTCTGCTTTTTTCCTGTCTATGCTCTCTTGACTTGCAAATTTTGCAATGACCTCCTCTATGGAGGAATCCATTGCCTTTTCTAATTTATCTAAAATACCCTGTATAATGGTATTGCGTATTTTTTCCTCTGAAAAAAGCTTTTGAATATCCTCCTTTGTCAGCAGATTGTTTCCCACCGCTGCCCCTACGGCTTTGGCAAGGCTGTCCTTACGCTTTGGAATAATTCCCGGTGTGAAGGGGAGTGGAAAGCTGCCGATTTTTATGGGTTTTAGGGGACGAAACAGCATCTTTACTGCAATGAAATTGGTACAGTAGCCAATAATTCCACCAATCAGCGGACCGGATAGTATTTCTAAATAATGCATTATTTTTCCTCCATTTTTTATCATTTATCTCTGTTTTCATCAAATCTTTTTTGTGTTTCTATATAACTATTCAGAAGGTCTGTGCAATTACTGCACAGACCGTGAGAAAATGATTCAATAATGCAAAAATCCTATCACCGAAGGCGATTTTAAATGGATTTTTGCATCGTAACCGTAAAGGTACTGAACAGTTACCTTTTTCTTAGTATATCTTACATTTTCAGTCCAATCAATAAATTCTTTGTGAAATTTTTCTTATTCCCGATTTTTTAGTACTTCCGCAGGAAGCATTTTACTCAGTCTCAGCACTAAAAATTGATTGATGATAAAATACAATACTAGAATTGCCAAATACAAACCTGCATACATCTGCCATGAAAAGGTAAGATTCATACCACATGCCACATTGGACACCAGAATAGGATACATTTCATCCATCACCCATTTGGACAAGGGAATGCAAACCGCTGCTCCTGCTGCAACCATGTAAAAATTGCCGCTAAGGTACAGCTTGTTGATTTCTTTTTTGCGGTAACCAAATATTTTAATCATGGAAATGCTGAAGGCGGCTCTGTCCAGCATAACTTTCATCATAAGATACATGACCACACAGAAAATCAGTATGGATACCCCTGTCATCATATAAATCATTGGCATCATCATATTTACAAAAACATCTGAACTTTTCTCAATTTGAGCCCTGGTGGTGGTGGAATATAATCTATTGGTATCAATTCCTAAATCCTCAGCAGAAAAAACCACGTTGTAATAATCATCCCCCGCACCAAACAATTCCCGCATGCTGTCAATCTCCATAAACACATACAGTCCGGGAGAAAACTGGGTAATGTCTTCCACTGTAAAAACATAATCCTGTTCTGCCTCCTCATCAGACAATACCACATGATCTCCCTTGGACAGTCCATACTTCTGTGCCATTGCAGAAGAGATTACCACCTGACTTTTGCTTTTTGTGATCTTTGCATCAAAATACGGATTCTCTTCTCTGATTCCCAGCAGCGTCACCTCTAAATTATAACCAAACACTTCTTTATTTAGCCCCTTAGCATAGCAGGCTTCGCCGCCCTTGGGAACCTTTTGTTCTGGATATTTGTAGGTGTACATATATTCATATTTTGTGTCTGCCTTATTTTCCACACTGAAATTTTTGCACATAACATAACAGTCTATGCCCAACATCAAGATGAGCATGGAAATAAACATTCCCAAAATAACCGTAAACCCTGCTCGTGCCTCTCGAATCATCTGACGAATACGAAATCTTCCCACAAAGCCCATACTTCCCAAGTTGATTTTTTGAACTGCCCTGGTTTTCTTTTCGTTTTTCAAAAGAGAAAGTACCGGACGTTTCAAACGTTTTCGTATCACCAGATAATTCACAACCACTGCCGCAACCGGGGGCATCACCACACCATACACCAGAAGATACAAAGAATATACTTTTGAAAAGTGTGGAATAGAAAAATAATTGTAACAATCCATCATCTGAACCTCTACTCCTATGGTACTATAACCTAAGACTGTTCCTATCACTCCCGCAAAAAAAGTGACTGCTGTCGGCAATATCAAATAATGATGCAATAATTCTTTTTCTTTTACCCCCAGTGCATAGAGGGCACCGATGACCATACTCTCTTTATCTATTCCATGAATGATAAAAATAGAAATCACATAAGTAAACAGTATCATCACAATAACTCCTGCCGCCAGACCTGCCAGCTTATTGATCACCTGATCCTCGGCTGCTGCCGCCACCCTTGGATTGTCCTCCACAGGAAGAAGGCTGGTAAGCTTTGAAAGCTTCACATCAAAATAGGTATCTAAAAGTTCCTCACTTTCTTCCTTAAGTCGGGTAACACCATCCAGAAGTTCTATACTCCCCTCATATGCCTCCTGTTCTGCTCCCTTTTGTAAATCCTGATTGCTGGCTGCAAGTTCTTGTAACCCCTCTGACAGTTCTTTTGTTCCATCTTTGAGTTCTGTGACACCATCCAGAAATTTATCTCTTTGCCCTAAATTTTCCTCATAATACTCTTGAAAATAGGGATCTTCCACCGACTCCATGGAAAGTTCAAAATTCTCCAGCTTTTCTTTTAATTCTTTCTTGGTTTCTTTTCCGTTTAATAAGTAGGCATAGACATATTCTTCCGACTTTTCACTGCTGCCCTGAGCTTTTAGACTGTCATATTCCTCTGAACTTACAAAGGCCGTGCCAAACTGGCGGCTGTCCACAGAACTATCTGTGAGATTCCGGAAAGGGGCATCATAATCCGGTGTTGAGCCTATTCCCACAATGGTGTAAGTCTGCCCCTCTGCACCCAGATGAATTTCATCTCCCACCCGCAAATTATGCTCTGTGCAGTAGCGTTTTTCCAACACCACCTCTTTGGAATGTTCTGGCAGCTCTCCCACGTCAAGGGCAATCAGATTGATTTGCTGCCGATTCTTAGATACACGAAGGGTACTGCCATCCTCCTGCCGGTAATCCAGATAAAACATTTTTTCCAGTGTGATGCCCTGTTTTGTAAGGCTTTCCTCCTCTTTTGGGGTCAATGGCACAAACAAAGTAAACTCTCCGTCTTCTAAATGGTGCTTCTGGGCGGACTTTTCTGTTCCCTGCATAATGGTCTCCGCTGCTCCCACCAGACTTACAATCAGATACATGGCAAGAATAATCATCAGACTTAATGCCAAATAGCGAAAGTAGTTTTCCCTAAGATCTCTTTTGATTCTTTTTCCTAATATTTTCTCCATTACAAATCCTCCAATTCTGCTGCTGGTATTCTGTTTTTATTTTGGTATTCTCTGCTGATCTGCCCATCTTTGATTCGGATTACTTTATGTACCATATTTTTGATGGAGTTGTTGTGGGTTACAATCAACATGGTGGTGCCGTATTTCTGGTTGATTTTCTCCAACAGAATTAAAATGTCCTTGGAGGTTTTGGAGTCCAAAGCTCCTGTGGGTTCATCACAGAGCAAAAGCTTTGGGTTCTTGATTAATGCCCTTGCTATGGCACATCTCTGCTGCTGACCCCCGGAAAGCTGGGAGGGAAATTTGTTCTGATGTTCTGTAAGTCCCAAAGTTTCTAATAACTCATCCATATCCAATGGATGCTCTGACAAATACTCGCAAACCTGAATATTTTCCTTTACGGTTAAATTGGGCACCAGATTATAAAATTGAAAGATAAAGCCAAGATTTTCTCTTCGATAATCCGACAGAGCATCCGGCTTTAAACCTGCCACTTCCTTGCCATCTACCTTGATGGAGCCGGAGTCCAAGGTGTCCAAACCACCGATACAATTTAAAAAGGTTGACTTTCCCGAACCGCTGGTTCCCTGTATCACACACATCTGTCCTTTTTCCACACCTGTGGTAATTCCCTTTAACACTTGGATGTAGCTTTCATTTTCACCGTAACTTTTTTTCATATCTTTCACTTCTAAGTACATATTGCTTCCTTCTTTCTTTTATTTCCCGTATTGTTTCCAAACTGTTACATGCTAAAACCCATTTAAACTCTGCTTCGCAGATGAGACTTTTGCTGGCTTCCAGCCGGTTTTTGTATTGTCTGTATGGTAAATGCACAGACCTGCCTAAACCGTTATAAAAAGCTGCATTTTGAATTAACTTTCGATGTTTTCCTTCCTTTTATTATTGATAAATTTTTTTCATTAGCATAACATCGTTATGTTAATGAGATATTTTTACACCTGTGGAAAATCCACAGAAGTTCAGGTAACATATCATATTCTAATCATCTTTTAAGATAACTTTTGTATGAAATATCCATTCACATATCCTGTATCTAAGATTTCATTGGGTTTCATCACCTCAACAGCCATTTTTCTGCACTTCACAGCCAGATTTCATCTCCATCAAAGGCAACTGAAATTGCACCTTCACCACATGTTGCCCATGCTATCAATTCTGCCACAATGGCTGGAGTAATGGGGGATTGTATACTGCCCGGAAAGAGATATCTCTGCCATCCACCCTGTTGCTTTTTTCCTTGAAACATCCTTCCCTGACTAACCACAAAGGATAGAGAATTATCCAGCGGGCAATCTAAAATGATAGCCTTGTCAGAAGATACAATGTGTAATACCAAACGGTGAAAGGCAGCATCTTCTCCCGGTGTAACACACCACATGTATATCATTTCATTGTATATCAATTTACGTTTATACTTTCTTGCCACCGCCATAATCTTTTACCCTTTCTTCCATGGTCTTTGTTTTCTATCCCATCCTTTTTCTCTCCAATACTTAACATCTGCCTCATTCCAGCCACTCCTTTGCAGCATACGCATAATATGAAAAAATGCTTTTGTCTTAAACCCTGGTTTTACTTTTCCGTTTCTCTTCCTAATCCGTTCTGCCATTTTTGTGAGCTTTTTCTCTATGGCTGCTTTCTTTTTATCACTTACTTTATCATAGGAGATGGCAGCTACGGCAATGCCGTACTGATAAATTTTTCCAATGCCCCAAAAGAACATACTGTCTGCCATATCTTTGTTTGTGCTCTTGATACCTGCACCTGCGGCGGTAGATATACACACTGCCTGTTTGCAAAACATCTTCTCCTCCGGACGGTGCACCATCCAGCGATAACCATAATGATCCAGCAGCCCCTTCATGGCTCCGGTTACATGATACACATATACCGGACTTGCCAAAATCAGCACATCCGCTTTATCCATAGCCTCTGTTATTGGCAGCAGCTTTTGATAATGGGGACACAATGTTTCCGATTTCACAAAACAACTGGCGCACCCCACACAGTGCTCACCAAAATCTCTTGGCAAAAAGAATTCTGTGATTTCTCCACCCAGCTTTTCTGCCAGCATTCTGGCAATATGATAAGTGGAACCTTTGTGACTTTGACCATGCAATATTGTAATATTCATTTTTCCTCCCTCCTCAGTTATTGAAAATCATATCTATCCATCCTACAATTAAATACCTGACAATCTTTACAATATGTCTTTGTGCCTTTTCCTTATTTGGTTCATGGAGCAATAAATGAGCAAAGGCATCTATCTGCATATGGGCAATCCAGTGAATCATATAATCTTCCACTGCCGGTTTTCCAAAAGTCTCACACCACCTGTCCGCCATCATATGATAGTGTTTCTCTGACACTGCCACAAATTCATCCACCACGTTTTCATATTTGGAACCCTGTGCTCTGTTGAGCAACAATAGAAAGGCATCATAATTTTGATACATATAAGCAATCACCTTGTTGCTAATCTGCAAATCCTCGGAAAAATCTCTGTTTTTGTAAAAATCCTCTATTTTTTCCGTATCAACCTCTGACTGATAGTGCTCAGACATAAGTGTTATCAATTCCTGCAAAGGATCTGCCACCAGTGAAGCAAACAAATCTTCCTTATCCTGAAAAAAGAAATATAATGCCCCAGTGGTAACTCCTGCATTCTTGCAAATATTTCGAAGAGAAGCACCGGTATATCCCTTTTCCATAAATTCTGCCTTGGCACTTTCTAATAATTTATTGCGGGTTTCCTTTTCATCTTTCACTTTTTCCCTCCTTACATAACATTGTTACGTCATAACACCGTTATGTTACACCCTGCAAAAGTATTTGTCAAGTAAAAAAATCCTTTTCCATAGTATCGTTATCCCTTTCCTTATGATTGCTTTTCCGGTTTCAATGCACCGTAAAAATAACTTGCTGTTGCACCGCCGTCAATCAGGAAATCAGCCCCAGTAATAAAAGCCCCTGCCGGATTCATTAAAAGTTCCGCCACATTTGCCACCTCATCCGCTGTTCCCGGTCTGCCTGCCGGACACTTGGCAAACATATTTTTATAAAAATCCCCACGTGGTCCGTTAAACTCGTCAATGGCAAGCGGTGTTACAATAATTCCCGGAGAAATGGAATTGAGCCTTGCACCCCGTTCTCCCCATTTTACGGATTCTGCCATGACACGCTTTTCATTACAGCGTTTTGCCATTTGGTAGGCATGAAGTGTATCGTTGATGTTTTCCGGCTGCAAAATTTCAAGGTTCAGCAATTCCTCCGTTGGCGTTATAGCAAGCTGCTCATCTTCCTCTGGTGTAAGCTGTTTCATCCGATGTCCCGATTGGCTTGAAATCGTTACTCCGACACCGCCCTCCACAATTACTTTACCAACTTCTTCTAATAATACCGCTGTGCCATATAAGTCCACTTTGAGAATTGCTTCAATGGGTGCTTGGCTTGGGGATACTCCCGCTGCATTCACAAGCATTTTAATCTCTCCATAACCCAAAGCCTTATCAATCAGTTTCAGAATGGATTCCCTTGATGATAAGTCCATTTCCACAGGTTCTACATCAAATCCCGCATTGTTCATAATTTCAGCAATCGCTTTCGCATTTTCAAAATTCTTGTCACCCACGACAATCTTTTTTCCATACCCCATTCGCCTTGCAATCGCCATACCTATCTGTCCTGCACCTGTCAAAATCATAACTTCACATTTCTTTGAAATGTTTTTCATTAATACCACATCCCTTCTTTTATCAGTTCCTTTATTGTTCCAGCAACTTCCTTCTACAGATTTTCGGATTGTTTCCGGATTGCTGTCCATAATCAGACTGTCCCCACCATGTGTAACACCAGATTTAGTGGCTATTACCACATGATTACGGACGGGGTTTCATGCCTCGTCAACTATTTCCTCATTCCGCTACGCTTCCAGCCATTTTTTTAAAGCAGCATCACATCTGCCCACACTGCTTCCCTGAATAGCCAACCCCTTCTTGATGACCGCACCCTGACAGCATTTCTTCAAATCTGCTTCGCTCCTGCCCATTCCGCTGCCTTCATGGGTACATACCGGACGGACTGTTTTCCCTTCAAAGTTAATCTGTTCAAGGACGGTAAACATATGCATCGGCATTGTCCCCCAATAGTTCGGGTACATGACTGTCACTAAATCATATTGTGACATATTTTCCGGCATTGCCACTACTTCTGGTCGCACACCACTTTGCATATCCTTTTTTGCCTGTTCAATACAGGTATTGTAATCTGTGGAATATGGCTTTACAGGCTCAACCTTAAACAAATCTGCACCTGTCATGGCGGCTGCTTTTTCTGCCACAACTTCGGTGTTTCCTTTGTCAATGTATTTCAGGCTCCCACCAAAATAATTTTCATCTGCCCTTGAAAAATATAAAATAAGTTCTTTCATCATGTTCCTCCAATCAAATATGTTTTTTTGCTAAGGTGCCATTTTTTGTACCTTAGCTACATTTTAGCTGAACATTCCTTATCAATCAATTCGATTTTCAAAGATATATAATAAGTTTTTCTTATGCAAAATAAAACCGTCTTAAACAAATAGCTTAAAACGGTTTTGGGGTGTGTTAGAATTTATATCGCAAAATTTCTGCAAATTCCTCTGAAACTTTTTTCGTATTTTCTTTCTTCCAAAATGCACAATAATTTCGTCTGATTGGCTCATTCCCCCGGTACAGCGGAATCCTCACGATATTTGTCCCAAGACTTCCTTCTATGGGCGTTCCCTCACTTGGCATGAATCCTTTTCCGCTGATTACAAGCATCCTTGCTTCCTCCATATTATCGGCAAACAGCTTTTCTCCCTGTAATCCGACAATCATGCGGTAATATTCAGCTTCTGTTTCTTTTTCCGCTTCTGATGATACAAGGATACAGGGAATATTTTTTAATTCCTGCACCGTCACTTTATCCAAAGAGGACATCGGATTCCTTCCCGCAATCTCTATGTGCATTACGGAAGAAGTGAGCAGCATATTCATAAATTCATCTGAAAATGCCCTGCGCTGGTCATTAAAAGCAAGGTCTATTTTGTCCTCTAAAAGCATATGAGACAGTTCATCATGGTTGCCATAGAAAACCTCCACCGGAATATCAGGATGCCTGCCAGCAAACTCCTCCAATGCAATATGAAATTCCTGACCACTGTAACAGCGTAAAAATCCCACTTTCAGACATTCCTGTTCCCCACCTGCAAGTCTGCCTGCCTCTCTGACAATCTGCTCATAATCGGCAACCAGCACAAGGCTTTTTTTATAGAAAAATTCCCCTGCGGTTGTCAGTTTAAATTTACGCTTTTGTCGTTCCAGCAGCGGAAAGCCTAACTCTCTTTCTAATGCCTGTATCTGCTGTGATATGGCAGATTGTGATATATTACACTCATAAGCTGCCTCCGAAAAGCTGTTATTTCTCACAACAGCTTGAAAATATTTTATCTGTCTTAGCAAAACATTCACCTCTGTTCAACGCTTGTATTGATTTTTATTATATTCAATCCGGTGAATGCTTTCAACTACTCATTTTTTATGATATTCTCCAAATTAACTTTTTGTCTTTACGCATTTTCTCAAGGTTTTCTCTTTGTGCCTGGGATAATTCCCTCGGCTTTCCAATACGCACTAACTTCTCAGGCAGCATCTGTCACTTTACGCCATTTTTACAACAAGCGTTATATAGAAGCATTCATCACGAATATCAGCATATACCTCTCCATTCATGAGCCCCATCAGCCTGCGGCATATGAAAAGCCCAAGCCCGTTACCCTGCACCTTGTCCGCATTATTTCCACGATGAAAGCTCTCGAATATCTGCGGCAGTTCTTTCGCTTCAAGGGTACAGCCTGTATTTGATACCGTGATAAGCTCACAGCCATCCATTTTATCAAAGCTAATCTCAATTTGTCTGCCGTCGCCGTATTTGATCGCATTTTCCATCAGATTTTGCAGGCACTCTGCAAGGCGGTCGGGGTCGCAGGAAAGAATGCAGTCATCATATTTCTGAATCGCAAACTCCGTTCCCCACATGGCAAGCTGGGGAGCATATCTCGCATCTATCCTTGTGATGATATCGCTTAAGAAAGCCTCCCCCTGTGTGACCTCAAAGCTCATAAAGTCCTCGCTTGCCGCCTTTGTGATCTCGCTGACAAAATGCTCTATCTCATCTGCACGGGTATTGATGCTCTCAGCGGCAGCACGTCGTTTTTCCTCGTCCTTGTATAATCCCCTGGCAAGTGCCTTGGCACCCAGCTTGATTGCCGACAAAGGTGTTTTGATGTCATGGGAAAGGGAGAGCAGCAAGAGTTTTTTGTCCCTTTGCATCGCGATTTCTTTTTTACGGCTCTCCTCAATACTTTCACGCAGGAGATTCACCCCCCATGTAAATTTACCGAAGAAACGGCTTTTTTCCTCCGGTATCGGGACAGCAAGATTGCCCCTTGCAAGCTCTTTCGGAACATCGTTCAGTCTGTCGAATGGCATGATGATATGCCCCCAGATATAATGCAAAAGACCAATCATCAGCAGGAACAGCGCACCTAATACACAGTTTATTGCCGCAATGCTGTACTGTCCGTTTCCGACAATATACTCCACACGATACAGCATACCGCCTGCTTTTATGATCAGATAATGCTCATCGGAGATGTATAGTTGGTCGCCATCAGCCTTGAACACCCCCGTAATGTGGGGATATTTTTCAAGGTCATAATTGCCCGTTTCCGCTATCTCATCTGCAAGCCGCTTGGCTTCCACACGATAAATGCCTTCATTTCTGTCTTTCACTCCCACAAGAAATAGATTCAATACCACCGTCAGCAAAAGAAATACCGTTATCACTGCAATACACAGTCTTCTGAAAGCCCTCATACAAACTTATACCCCACACCCCAGACAGTAAGCAAACGCTTTGCATTTTTAGGATCATCACCAAGCTTTTGGCGAAGGCGGTTGATATGCACATGAAGCGTTTGCAGTTCCGAATCGCTGTCGCTGCCCCAGACAGTGTTGAACAGATACTCTTTTTTCAGAGCTTTGCCCCGATTCTCAATCAAAAGCGCCAACAGGTCAAATTCCTTTGCAGGCAGTTCTACGGGCTTTTCGTCGATGACTGCTGTTTTATCTACAAGATTGAGTGTCACACCGTCCTCCGACAGTGTATCACGCTGATACCGCCGTTTGAATATCCCCTTGATCTTAGCGATAAGAATATCAATGTCATAGGGCTTTTCAATATAATCATCAGCACCAAGGTCAAAGCCGTTCAGCTTATCCTCCTTGCCCGTCCTTGAACTTACGAGCAGTATAGGAGTATCCGCATTTTCTCGTAACTTAGAGCAGACCGCAAAGCCGTTCACATCGGGGAGATTGATGTCAAGCACCACAAGCCTTGCACCATATCGTTCAAAGAGCTGCACGGCACGCTCTCCGTTGTCCACGCTTGACACAGTATAGCCCTCATCACGCAGGAAGTCAGTCAGCAAGCCTGCCAGTTCCTTATCGTCTTCTACTATCAGAATATCGGTCATAAAATCACCTCCTACAAGTCTTGTACCATATTAGCGGAGATATTGCAAGTATCACCAGCCCTGTTCCATAAGCCAGTTGTTCAATTCTCTTTCACGGTCACGAAGCTCCTTGTCACCGCCGTCAAAATGCCCCATTTCTTTTTCACCGACAATACCGCCGTCCACAATATAAAGCACCCTGCTGCACTTGGCAGCAACCTTCGGGTCGTGGGTCACGCACATGATCGTCGTACCATCACGGTTGAGGGAAAGCAGCTCATTCATGACCTCATCGGAGCTTGCACGGTTGAGAGCACCTGTGGGCTCATCGGCAAAGATCATCTTGGGATTGTTTATCATACTGCGGCAAATACAAGCCCTCTGAAGCTGTCCGCCCGACACCTCGTTAATATCATTGCCGCACACATCGTCAATGCCGAGCCTGTGCATGAGCGCTCTGCCGCGCTCCTCGGTCTGCCTGCGGCTCTCTGAATTCTTTTTCGACTTTACCGCAGGAAAAATGATATTATCAAGCACCGAAAGATTTTTCATCATATACATCTGCTGAAAGATAAAGCCCATTTCATCAAGTCTGAGCTTTGCAAGCTCCCTATCACCGAGCTTTGCCGTTTCCCTGCCGTTAAAGAATACTTCGCCGGCGGTCACTTTGTCCATTCCCGAAACGCAGTAGAGCAGCGTGCTTTTGCCTGAGCCGGAGGGTCCCATGACCGCCACCATTTCGCCTTCGTTGATCGTCAGATCGACGTTTTTCAGCACATTGTTCTGATGTTTGTTCACGATATATGTCTTGCAAAGTCCCTTTGTCTGTAAAATCGTATTCATTATATTGTCCTCCTTATTCTATGCTTGCCGTATCGGAAGCCTTGATCGTTTTTGTGTAAAGCGCTGTCAGGAATGAGCCGATGACGGTCACGCCGATGAGAATTGCCGGACAGATCACAAAAATTTCCAGCGGGTCAAAATCGCATTTCAAACCTGCTATATCACCAATCATATTACATATCCAATTCATCATTGCGTCGCTGATGGGCATAAGCACCGTCGAAGAAACGATGCAGGCAATGACCGATACGATTACAAATCTGAGCGAATGCTGCAGGATGATACTGCCGTTCCCAATGCCCACCGCCTTCATCAGTGCAATCTCGCTTTTTTCCTTAGAGATGAATGAACGCTCCATGAGTATGACGATCAATGCTGTTACGATCACAGTAATGATCATCATCATCTGTTTGATTGCATTCAACGTATCGGATATTCCCGTAAAATTTTTGATGAAGTCCGAGGTCGAATATACCTTGTCGGTGTCCAGCAGGTCTCTCAGCTTTTCAATGTTTTGATTTATCTGTGCCTTGTCGGGATTGCCGTCAAAGTGTATCTGCACTCCCCACATATTGTTTGCCGGCAGCTTTCCAAGGTCAAAATCTTTATACAAAAAAGCGGCGTGGCTGGTGAACGAGGAGTATGTTCCCGTGATGATAAACTCATGCTTTTTCTCATTCATTACTACCGTTACCCTGTCGCCAATCTCTGCGTCGAGGTCCTCGAGGGTGCTTACCGTTACAGCAATCTCGTCCGTCTTCTGTGGAGCGCTGCCCTTGTCTACATAGAGCGTGTCATTTGCCTCGCCTTTCATGACGGAGAAAGTGATCTTTGCCGTTTTGTCTTCATGCGACGTTTCAAACTGCGTGGCCATCGTTATTGTGCATTTGCCGGGCATTCCGTTATCGGCAAGGAGCTTTTCGGTATCTGCGATGATCTGCTTATACGTACTCTGATCTACAAAGACCTCTCCAAATATTTCGCTATCCATGATATGCGCTTCACTTGAGGGTACATCGAAGAAGCGTAGCATCTTTTCACTTTTGAGTGTCAATGCAAAATTTGACATAATTGTCATCAGCAGGATACAGAGTGTGAACACAACGATCATGATAGAAAACTGCTTCGGCGAACTGATCACATCATTGACCGAGAGAAATGCAGCCTGTGGCAGCTTAGAACGACCTAAGTGCAAAAAGCTCTTTTTTCGGAAGCGCTCGCCCGTCTGACCGTTTCTTACTGCGTCAATCGGTGAGAGTTTATTTACGCTGCGTGTGCAGTTGTAGCAGAACAGCAGTATCATGATAACGACCAACCCAGAGCTTAAAAGCCCCATAAGAGTACCGCTCTCGCTGCCGAGAATGATATTTTCCGATATGGTTTTCATCATCATATCCCCGAGCGGAACAGAACAGAAATATCCTATCAGTGTACCGGCCACGGCAATGGCAAGATACTTGACGATATACAGGCTTCTTATACTGCCGTTGTCGATACCCACCGCCTTCATTACACCGATCTCACGAAATTCCTCGCTGACCGTAAAACCTATCGTGAAACGCAGCACCACAAAAGCGGTGAGCATCAGTACGATACTGATTATCATTAAAACATAAGCCGGAATCATATCATAGAGATAAATACCCTTGCTTTCTTCCCGTGTGTAGACATATACGCCGCCATAGTTCTTTGCAAGTTCCCTTATTTCATCAACCGATGATGTATTTACACAAAGCTGCTTGCAATTCAAGATATGAGTGGCTTCGTCCCTGTCAAGATAGTCATAGTCAGCAGAGTTCATGATAAGATACGGAGAATACGAGCTTCCCGAATTGAACAGCGCACCTTTGAACCGCCCCATAAATTTAAGTGTGAGACGACTGTTACCGACAGTAAGCTCCACCTCGTCGCCCTCTTTTATCGTAAGGTCTCGTAAAAAAGGAGCGTTGGCATAAAAGCAGCCCTTGTCCACGCTTTCGATGATGTTATTGTTCTCATCGAAATAGTTGATAGCCATTTCACGATCAGAAAGCAAAAAGGCAACATTCGCAAAATTATCAAGTTCCTTTCCGTTATGCCTGAAATACTTTGAGTTGGATACACACAGCCAATGCTCGGTCCTTATCTCCTTGACACAGGCAAGCTCCCCAATCTTTTCCCCGAGATCGTTTTCCTCGCTGATCAGCATATTGACAGTGACATCGGGGACATCCGCCACATCAAAATAATGCTCGATACCGCCTGTAACGGCTATAATGTTGTTCACCGCCGCTGCTGCAAACATTGAGCATAAAATGACAAACAGCAGCAGAATGATGTTCATGGTCTTTTTGCGTTTCAGGTCTTTTTTCAATATCCTCCAAAACATAGTGTATACCTCTTTTCCCTCGTTTTATTTTCTTCATGTTCTGAATCATAGCATAGAAATTCTTAACAAGTCTTTAACTTTTGACAGAACATGAAAAAAGCATAAAGAGCTTCTTCTGTGTCATAAGAATGAAGATCTATTAACTCATTTTTTAATGTGTTAAAATACTTCTCAATTGGGGCATTATCGTATGGATGTCCTGCTCAAGGATATTCGGGAATTTCTCATGGTACTATATTCTCCTTACAATAAGTGATAAGCTTAAAACTTCAGCTATGACAATGCAGAGCAAAACCCATATACTTACAGACCACATACCAATAAGCCCTGCAATAAAAAGCATAATAAGTGGTACAATATATTTTCGGGGGTGGTGCCATAGATCATTTTCAATCTTCCAGTTGCGGATAGGGCAAAGCCACTCCAATAGGACGGACAAAATAGCACTTTGTAGCGCAATCAGAAACGCTGTAATGATTTCTGTACTACCTATGCAGCCATGCCATATTTGCCAGCTAATTAGATATACGCTGTTTACTGTCATGTTGACAGAGAAGATAAAAAAGCAATAGTGTGTGCAAAAGCGTTTTGCCTGTCCCGGTAATATTCGGACTGCTTGCTCTAAGCTGGGGTCACAAGATAGCAATATGCAGATCGGGGTATTTAAGCATAGGGCGGCAAACCCCATCGGTATAACGTTCAATCCCTCAAATTGCCCTAATATCAGCGGCATAACACCAGCGATCACGCACAAACCAGCAGTATTCAAGAGATAGTTTTTATTTGTTATCAGATAGCGTAACATATATAGAAATATGCTTCCTGTCCCTTTCGTGTGTTTGATTAAAAGTTTTGCTGATGCCGGGTGATAAAAAACATATGCGTCTGCTTTCAGTAACCTCAAAAATGAAATGAGCATACTTGTAAACACAATGAAACAAAAAATCTTCATTTCCTGCACAATGAATATAGATGCAAAAATTGCTCCACACCATAAAACTACAAGAGGCACAAACTTCTTTTTCCAATGAAACAGGGCTTCATTTGTCATAGAGTACCATGCAGCAGCAGTAAAACAACCATTACAGGCACAGAGCAAAGATACGACAATTTGCAACACACTCCATTCATGTACGGCAAAGAACAAAGCCAGCACAAGGAATGTTTTTGTAATTAACGTATAGCTGGTAAATGCCAGTACAATAGAAAATGTCATTTCCCTGTTCCGAAATGGCAGCATAAACAGCCCGGTCAGACGGTCTGCATTTTCCGAAGAATTAAGAGTTTGCCACATAATCCCCATTGAAAAAGCCGTAACTGTCAAAAAGAGAATAGACGCTGCAACCCTATTTCAATTCCTGCGGTATGAGTAGCAAGAAACAGAATAATGCAAGCAATAAGGCTTTTTGCGGCACGCTCATACTTTGCACCAAAAAATTTCTTTGAGAAGACTTGTAAGATATTCATTCTTTCAGCACCTCCCGTATTTTTTCCGTTTCAATTTCCTGTCCAGCAAAACACCTTTTAATCTGCCCCTGTTCCAATAGCACTACCCGGTCAGACATAAGGCAGATACTTTCAAGAATATGAGATGAAAAGAGGATTGTTCCGTGCTTCCGATAGCTGCCTATCTGTTGGTACAGGTATTCGGTACTCTGAAAATCAAGTCCATTCATGGGCTCGTCCAGTATAAGAAGTTTTGGCTTCAAGGCAAAAGCTGTAATTAAGTAAGCCTTTTTCAGATTTCCCGTTGACAATTCTTTCAGCAAAATATCGGTGTATTCCCCAAAACGAAAGCCATGTACCAATTCATCAATATTAGATAACTTCTTGCCGTAAGACGCTTCCACATAGAACGCATACTCACGAAATGTAAAAAATTGAAAGGAATGATCTTCGGCAAAAACAGTATACCTTTCTTTCTTAAATTCCAGATCACGGAACAAAAGCGTTTTACCCTGCCACCAGGCAGCTTTAACTTGAAAAGTATTAAGCAGCCCGGAAAGCGTTTTGATAAAAGTGGTCTTGCCTGCTCCATTCAAACCGATCAGCCCAATAACTTCATTTGTCCCCAGTTCCATAGATAATTTTTCAAGAACAGGTTTCTCCGGCGTGTACCACACACTCAAGTCGTTAAGAACAAGCATTTTTTCGTTGCTCATTGTGTTACCCCCTGTTTATCTTTGTCCTTTTCCTTTTTCCAAATTGAATACGCAGACCATAGGAATACGATACCCAACACGACATACAGAGCGGCAAATGAAATATTTGCTTTCAAGGCACTAACAGCCGCCGCAACCAGCCAAACAATACCCAAAATCAAACGAAAATAAAAATGACGCATAAAATAACCTCCATTTAGTTTAGTGTGTAAGTTTCTGTTACGGTCATAGCATATCACTAAAACTACGTTCATGCTATTTTGTCCATAATCGGTAGTTTTTTGTCCATGAAAAAGCAGACCGCCAAAATGAACGGTCTGCTTTTTCCTTGATATTTATTGTACTTTTATTGCTTCAAAAGATAATGTGACAACAGTGCAGAATGTATGATTGCTATACTCTGTTTCGACAGTCCCATCGTAGCGTTCAGCAGCGGTACGGACACTTTGAAGTCCCCAGCCGTGAAGTTCTTTATCTGCTTTAGAAGTTTGCAAATCTCCGTCAGTAACAATAGGGGCAATAGCACACCCATTTTCAACCTTAATAACCAACATATCGTTGATACGGCGGATTGTTAAATTGATAAAGCGCAAACCGTCGTCCTCTATGCCCTCTACCGCTTCAAAGGAATTATCTAAAAGATTGCCTAAAATTGCCACTAAATCAACGTTTCGTATATTGGTGTGGCGTGGAAATTCAATATTAGCATTTACCTGCATATTTTGGGAAAGCGCAAGAGTAATTTTACTGTTAATCAAATAATCTACTGCTTCATCACCTATCCAGGCAGTTTGTGTAGAAATCTGCATTGGAGAACGTAGATTTTCAATGTAGTTAATGGCTTCTGTGGTTCTGCTCTGTAACAGGTAGTGATATAATACATCAATATGATTGTAAATGTCATGGAACAATTTAGCATTAATAGCATAAGTATTTCTTAATGTCTGATAGTCACGCTCTAACAAAATATTTCTTTCTTTTTCAAGCTGTGCAATCGTTTTCTCCATTTCATATTGACGATTAAGGTTAAAGAACAGAATTGCCATAAGAATTAGCATAGAAAAAATAATCCATGTTGTCAGAATATCATCACTTATAGTTATGATATTCTGACCGGACAAAAGGATAACTCCAAACAAGCCGATAACTGCAATACCTGTTATTATTCGTGACAATTTTCTATTCTTGTTTTTCTGTTCTTTTATAGCAACAAAAGCAATCCCTAACATAAATAGCCGGACAATCCAAACTGCCACTATATATTCAAGTGACTTTGCATTGAGAAATCTCTCTGATTGAAACACGATACCAAGTCCAGCCGATATGACAAATTCCCAAAGTGCAACGGCTATTTCATAAAAGAATATAAGAAAGACGCACATTCGCAGTTCAGCTATAAACAGATAGCGGGCAATCAATATTAAAACAACTATCTCTGCACCTGTTAGATAGAATTGCCTGATAGGGAAGTAGGAAAGCACAGTGACAAAAAATGTCGCACAACCCAAAAGAATACCCGCTTTTCTTATGTTCCCATTTAATTTTAGTAATCTTATGACAAGATATAAACCAAGAAATATGCGCAAGCCATTTGTAAAAAAAATGAAAGTACCTGATACCAGGTCATCATATATGTGCCCCCCAAAACCTGTTTATTTGTTTCTTTACTTCTTGTAAATGTGAACGGCTGATTGGTAGCGTTTCACCATTTTTGAGATAAGCCATGCTGTTGCTAATTTTCATAATCTGTATGATATTCACGATATAACCCCGGTCAATAAAAATAAATTCTTGTGTTTGCAGTTCATCAAAAACCCGCTGCAAACTTTTTCTAACTTTCGATATTCCTAAACGTGAACAAATCATAGAATTTTTTCCACCATCGCGCTGGATATAGAAAATATCCTTATATGGTATTTTTTCCATGCGTCCGGCTGCTTGAATGATATACTCCCTGCCAGCTTCTAACTCAATCAGTTTAGCAGCGTCCACCACAGCAGACACCAGACGATTGGTTAGGTCACTTTTTGGCACATAACGAAAAATAGAAAGCTCGAAAGCATCAATCGCATATTCTATATGCGATGTGATAAAAATAATTTTCACATTTGGTAAATGAGGTTTAATCTTTTCAGATAATTCCATGCCTGTCATTCCAGGCATTTCTATATCAAGCAAAATCAAATCATAGAAAAAGCTGTCGTCTGTAATATCATAAAGAAGATTACTACTTTGTGTGTAGGTTGTAATCTCATAGCCAATTCCACAAGAGTGCAGACAGTTTCTTACAACATTCTCATGCTGCGTGACAGCTTCTTTTTCATCATCACATATTGCTATTTGTACCAATACGATCACCCCGTTTCTTAAGTCTCCCGTCAGCGGGTTTCTCTGCATCCTTTGGTATCAGCCACATACGGCTGAACTTTGCCACACCGGGTATGCGGTTCTCTTCACATAGCTTCTGTACCCGTCTTTCCGAAATTCCCCATTTCTTCGCTACTTCCGGGGCAGAAATATATTCTAACATCTTCATTCACCCCTTTCTTTAATCTCTGGCATATAATTATATACGGTTGGACGAATAATTTCAAGTATTTAAGACAAGCATCATGGAAATGTGCATAACTGGCTATTCCGCTATGGATAACTCTATAAGACAGCCAGTTATACGACATTTCCACAATGCCGGTGACAGCGGAGTCCCTCTCATTCATTCTATCTTTTTATCTAAAAGCACAAATAAGAAAAGCTCTGCATCATACAGAGCTTTTCTTTTTGCCCTCTAATTAGTGTCTGCTCATTAAGCAACCGTTTTTTTGGTTCCATAAGACAACATCAGCCGAAAATGTTCCAACCGACTTATGTAACATCATCTATAATGATATAATTCTCCTTATTTTCGCTTGATATGTTGTCTGGAAATAAAGCAAAAAAATACCGCTAAGATCTACCGCTAAGAGATTCGTTACCAGTATTGACATTGCAATGGATGACAAAATGGTCTCCTCGAGCTTTGTCATGATCAGACCTGCTCCATTACAACGTTTTCCGCTACTGAAGAATCTTTCAACTTCTATTCTGTCAACGTTATCCTGGTATTCCTCTTTGGTGCTTTTCTTATTCTTGGAAGGGCGGCCAAGTTTGGGACCTGACATTGTAATATTATGATCTCTGTAGAAATTTCGGTTATCCTCGGTCCGGTAGATCTGATTTACTCCAAATTCTACAGGTGTCTTGGTTTTTCCTCTGACAATCGGCCATAAATAAGGCTGACTGATGCTGACAATACGGTTCTCAACACTATGGGTTCTATTGTCTTACATGTATTTCTGCTGTTCGTAGAGTTTTTGGATGGTAAGGTAGTAACCTATGTACTTTGGCGGGAGTGCATAGCCTTCTTCCATATAGTTTTCAAGATACTCTAAATCACGCCTGACATAACCAAGCTGCTTCCGGATTGTTGCATGTATCTTTTTTTCTGTACGCTTTTTGGATTTTGCAAGTACAAGATACTCTTTTCTGGCTACTCTGCGGTAGGTATGGGGCTTATCCCATGGATGGAAATTCTTATGGAAATAATCAACCATATCCTCAAGCTTTTCATGTGCTTCATTGAGAAGCGAAAAATTCTGGGGATACCTTATGTTAGACGGAGAGCATGTGGCATCAAGAATCTCTGTGCCGAGATTTTCCTGAATTTCTTTTATGACAGCTCTGTCAGAGAGCTTCCTGCGTTTTTGAATAATCAAAACACCAAGAGCCATTCTGAATGGAGTTGCCGGACGACCTGTTTTGGAAGGAAACATTGCCGCATATTTTGTTTCCATTCTGCTCCAGGGAAGTGCATGAGCAAGCTTGATTCACTCATTATCAGGATCAAGCTCCATACCACACGACTGGTTGAAGTCAAACAGTGTAATTTGACGGTTTTTACGTTTTTCAGGAATATACATGAGCTTTTATGCCTCCAAAATGCAAAGTATTTTAGCTGAATGCTAATTTATCTATGCATTTATCATACCTCAAAATTAGCACAATGTCTATTATTTACAACCCTTATAGTTAATGAGCAGTCACTATTTATATCTGTAAGATTTTGTTGATTTATTTTTATAATTTCCATATTAAGGCTCTCCATAAAATTCCGATTTTTAATTCTGATGTTCATCCCTCAATATTGAATACCAAACTTCATCTATCACTCCCTGATTACAAAATCCCGCCTTTCGTAATGTACCTTCATACGTCATTCCGATTTTCTGCATGACTCTTCCTGATTTTGGGTTATTCTTATCATGCGTGGCAGCAATTCTATTAAATCCTATTTCCTCAAACAAGTATCTGACAACTGCTTTCCCAGCTTCAGGCATAATTCCTGATCCCCACCAGTTAGTTCCCATACAATAACCAAGCTCGGCACACTCTATATTTTCCTTAACATGTACAACTGAAATATTGCCGATAACTTCATCAATTTCCTTTAGTTCAATAGCCCAATTATAAAAATCACCTTTATTATAATCGGCTATCCAGTTGCTTAATAAAGTCCTTGTAACTTCAACATCAGAATGTGTTGGCCATGTGAGAAACTCTGTAACTTCATCTTCAGATGCCCAATTATTATACATAGCCTCAGAATCTTCAATCACAAATTTGCGTAAAATCAATCGGTTCGTTTCAAGTAAAATTGTTCCTTTATGATTCATTTTCTTTTCCTCCCAAATCGCGATTTTTCTTTCTGTTCAGATTCCGCCAAACTGGAATCTATCGCCTTATCAGTATACCTTTCATCCACTGTGTTTCATTATGGGTTTGATAGACCAGTTGTTTTTCTTCTTCTGTACATCCAATCAAAATTTTAATTTCAGAATCACGTTTCATTAAATCAACAATACACATTATAGCATCTATTTGTTTTTCCCCTGATCCAACCCACACATCAATGCCTGCACCATCCATTGAAGAAGTTTTCTTCAAATATCCATAATCGACTTTATAAATAAAATTTGAATACTTTGGATGTGTTGTTCCTTTTGGTCTGTCTATAACTATTTCTGAATCATTAACTAAGGAATCTAATATTTTCCAAAAATCATCGTCAAAATCATTCATATACATCCTCCATAAATACCGATTTTCCCAGTTCTACAAACTGGAATTCTGATAAGACACTTTTTATAGCATTTATTAACTGTTATATCTTATCTTCAAAATGTCCGCAAACCCTTGAAAATGCTAAATTTATAGCAAGTGAGTTTGCCCTTAGTATTTCCCTTGTGTTATATCCTTTTCCCTCGTGTTACGAACCCTCATAAGGGCAAAAATAAGGGAAAGAAAGACTTGTAACAAATTATAACACAATATAAATCGGGCAGGAAGAACTGATTGAAATGCTTTCTTAATTTCTCCAAAAATTCATATAGCAAAGAAAGGACAGATAAGATATGAGATTCATATATGCAGAATATAATATGTACCACAACAGTGTTGATATAACTACCTTTGACGGATATATTCTACGGATTGACTGTAATATGGCGGAAGATGGATTACGAACCACGCCCTGTTCCCAATGTGCTTTAGATTCATTAGCAATAGATAACCCGTTTGAATATGCCCGATTAGCACTTGATGGCAATCTGAATTCAGACTACCTTTTTCGTTATTCCTGTCCTTTTATCAATCCTTGATACATTGTTCCCCACTCAAACATAGAGTTAATAATTGGTCGCATTGTATTACCTAATTCACTTAAAGAATACTCTACCCGTACAGGAACTTCAGGATAAACAGTACGGGTAATGATACCGTTTTCTTCCATGGAACGAAGATTATCTGTTAAAACCCGCTGGCTGATGCCGGGAATATCCTTTTGCAGTTCATTAAACCGCCAAGGACGGTCTAGCAGTCTTTGCACAATAAATATCTTCCACTTATTTCCAATCAGCATTAGCGTCGTGGCAACAGGACAAGCTGGCAACTCGTCTTTTGTCAGCATAATAGGCACCTCCTATTGATTATAACATTCATTTTTGCACTAACTAAGAAAAAGCTCACTACATAATAAAATAGTGCGTACTTTTATTTTTGATTGTTGCAATTTATACTAAGTATAGACCAAGGAGGTCAGAAAATCAAGCAAACAATTTAAGGAGGTAACTATCATGAGTAATCTTGAAAATGTCGCTGCATTTGCAGCATCGTCCTGTGGTTCAGCTTGCGGAGCAGCAGATCCAAAGCCGGAGGAAAAACCTGCATCTGCCTGTGGTTCAGCTTGTGGAGCAGCAGATCCAAAGCCGGAAGAAAAACCTGCATCCGCCTGTGGTTCAGCTTGTGGAGCAGGCGATCCGAAATAGACTTCAATTTGCAAGATACATAATGTCAATGCAGTCATGGACGCACAGCTTTTTAGTGTGTCCATGATTACACTAAGAGCAAAAGTTAGAACTTTAGGAGGAATACCCGAAATGAAACCATACTTTGCGTTCCAATGGCACATTACAGATGAATGTGACCAGAGATGTAAGCACTGTTACATTTTTTCTGAGGATAACCATATCTGCTTGAAGCAGATGAAATATGAGGAAATGGAAACGGTAGTTTCAAGCTGTATGGATATGTGTGAAAGAATAGGACGCACGCCATATTTTTATATTACGGGTGGTGATCCGATTTTACATAAAGATTTTTGGAAACTCTGTGCACTGCTTAAAAAGAATAATATTATTTTTGGTATTTTGGGCAATCCGTTCCACTTGACAGATAAGGTATGCACAAGGCTTTATGAGTATCGATGCAGAAAGTACCAACTTTCGCTGGACGGGATGAGGGAAACACATGACAAATTCAGAAAGCCCGGCTCTTTTGATATTACGGTAGAAAAGATTGGCTGTATCAAAAAAGCAGGAATGTACTGTGCGGTCATGTCTACGGTATCATGTGCCAATAAGGATGAGTTTCCTGATATGATTGATTTGGTGGTGGATAGAGATGTTGATGTATTTGCATTTGGAAGATACTGCCCTACAAGTGGGCAGAAAGCAGAAGAATACCATATACCGCCTCTTGAATATAAAGCATTTTTGGAGAAATGCTGGGCGAAATACGAACAATATAAAGACAGACACACCACATTTCAGTTAAAAGATCATTTATGGACTTTGCTCCTGTATGAAAAGGGGATTTTCAAAATACCGGAAAATGCAGATAAAAAAATGATATATGACGGCTGTCATTGTGCAATCAGCCACATGACAATTCTTCCAACAGGTGATGTATATGCCTGTCGGCGGATGGAAAGCAAAATAGGAAATGTATTCGATACCTCCATGTATGACCTCTTTATGGGTGCAGATATGGAGAAGTATCGTGATTTTGATAAATTTGAAAAATGCAATAAGTGTGAACTTCGTGGGTTTTGCAGGGGGTGTCCGGCTGTGACCTACGGCTATACTGGAAATATGTATGCACCCGATCCGCAGTGCTGGAAGGAGGTTTAGTATGGATATTTTAAGCTTAATGAAAGAACGCAGGTCTATCCGTAAATATCAGGATAAGCAGATTGACAGGGAAGATTTAGAAAAAATCATTGAGGCAGGATTGTACGCACCAAACGCAGGAGGTGGGCAGAGGGCAAGGATTGTTGCTGTCCATAACAAAGAATTAGTTGAGAAAATCGGCAGACTTAACATTACACGTTTTGACCGTAGCAAACTTGTAGGTGGGTATGTTTCCTCTGAACAGCCAAGTGTTATTGATAATCCTGATATAAAAAGTGGATTTTATGGTGCGCCTACGGTGTGTATTATTTTTGGAGCAAGGAACTTTTTGTACAGTATTCCCGATGCGTTCTGCTGTGCTGAAAATATGGTGCTTGAAGCTACAAATATAGGCATTGCATCGTGCATCATTGCAAGAGGGGAGGAAACCTTTGACAATGAAGTTGGAAGGGCACTATTGAAAGAGTGGGACATTCCCGATACAGATACAGCCCATTGTTTTGTGATATTGGGGCATTGTAATGGTGATTATCCAAAAGTTAAGCCGAGAAAAGAAAATCGTTTTTTGATTATAGATTAAATTTGGAGGTGTAAGTTATGGATGCGCAGACTTGCATAAAAAAACTGCAATATGTTGGAGTGTTAAATTTTGCGACAGTCGACAAACACGGAAAACCGCAGATAAGGAACATCAGTGCAATTCATTATGAGCAGCAGTCAATGTATTTTTTTACTGCAAGAGGCAAGGCTTTTTGTGAGGAATTGCTGTCAGACGGCAATGTTCAGATATTGGGCTATACAAAATATAAAGAGATGATACGGCTCTCTGCAAAGGTCGAAAAAGTATCTGATAATGAGCAGAAAAAATGGATTGACATAATCTTTGAAGAACAGCCTTATTTATCAAATGTTTATCCGGATAATACAAGGGAAATCGGCATTGTGTTCTGTATTAAAAATGCGGAAATTGAATATTTTAATCTTGGGGTAAATCCAATCTTCCGTGAAAGTTATATCATAGGAAATGCTGACATAGTTGAAAAAGGCTATTATATCTCACAGGATTGTATCAGTTGTGGCAATTGCATGAAAAACTGTCCACAAAGATGCATCATATCCGGCAAGCCATATCAAATCGTGCAGGAGCATTGTCTGCATTGTGGGAATTGTTTGGAAAAATGTCCTGTTGGAGCAGTAAGAAGGCGGGGAATGCCAAATGAAACCGAATGAATGCAGTAAAATGGAGGTGGTATTTCATGTCTTTAGGGATAATGGCTATGAGAGCTACAAAAACCTATTCAGAGAAAATTGAACAGTTAAGAGAAAAAATAGAAAATGCGGATGCAGTCCTCATCGGTGCAGGAGCAGGGCTTTCCACTTCTGCTGGATTTACTTACAGTGGTGACCGCTTTAAGAGGTATTTTAGTGACTTCATTGAAAAATACCACTTCCACAATATGTATGAGGGAGGTTTTTACCCTTTTGACAGTCTGGAAGAACATTGGGCATATTGGAGCCGATATATTTATATCAACCGCTATATGGATGCACCAAAACCTGTTTATGAAAACCTGTTTGAACTGGTAAAGGACAGGGATTATTTTGTATTGACAACAAATGTAGACCATTGTTTTCAGAAAGCGGGCTTTGCAAAAGAACGGTTATTTTATACGCAGGGGGATTATGGACTTTTCCAATGCCAAACTCCATGTAAGCCATACACATACGACAATGAAACTCAGGTTAAACGTATGGCAGAAGAACAAAAGAATATGCGCATCCCAACAGAACTGATACCCAAATGTCCGATTTGCGGGAAACCAATGACGATGAACTTACGGGCAGATGCTACTTTTGTGCAGGATGAGGGATGGGATATTCATGCAGGCTATTATGAGAAGTTTATTGATACACATAAGAAAAGCAGAATCTTATTTTTGGAATTAGGCGTTGGCTATAATACTCCCGGAATTATCAAATATCCTTTTTGGCAGATGACCGCAGGGAACAAAAATGCCGAATATATTTGTATCAATAAGGGAGAAGTAACTGTGCCAAATGAAATAAGAGCCCAATCCATAGAAATAGATGCTGATATATATGATGTATTAAATGACATATTAAATATCTGACTGAAAGACTGAAGGGCAATCATCTTGCCCCTCGGTCTTTGCCTTTAAGCGTTCTTTGTTGCTGGTAATCTGCGGTTCTCTTTGGCGGATTTTTTAACCGTCCAAGAACACTTTTATTATTCTGCTTTTGATTATCATCTCCACAAGTTTGCTCCCATTCAGCCGCTTGTTCCTTATAAGCGATATAGGCACTGTGTGATTTATGGTAAGTACAGTAAAATTCTTGCACATTCTGATAGCCGTATTTTTTTGCAATACCGGATAATCTAATTTTTAAGATGTCAATTTCCTCATTCTTGCTGTCAATTTTGCTTTGCAGTTCGCCTTTCTTGGTAAATCTTGCAAGCCCTTTCAGGTCGTCACGCTCAAATTCCAAAGCATTGCGTTCCTTTTCTGCCTCAAAAATGATCTCATTCTGTCGTTTCAGTTCCTTGTAAATCTTAAATAGCTTCGGATAGGCGGCTGCTTCTGCTGGCATGACAGGCTTGGGCGGTATCTTTGGCTTGGTCTGTGTTTCCTTTTCGGCTGGTTGGCAGACAGGTCCTTGCACTGGCATCTGCGGTTGTATTTGCTCTGTATCATAGAGTTTTGCAGACATTTCCCTTGCCTTTTGCAGCACCTTTGAAATCAGCATTGCCAACACCGCAACAGCACTCATAAGTATAGTTCCTAACCGTTCCAGCTGGTTGCCAAATACATCAACGGATTCCCTGATACGGTCGGAAATATACTCTTTTTTTATCTGTTGTATCTCTGTTTCCGCCATGCCGCTGACAATTGCCCTGTCAACCTCACGATTCCAACGCATACGGTATTCGTTATCTGTCTGTATCTGTTCCGCTTTTGGGTTATTCTTCCCTATCTTCTTGGTTGCAAGGTATAGACCGTTTTCGTCAAAAACGTGCAATTTCTCTTTGCCGTCCTTTACCAAAGTATTGATAAGGTCTGTATAAAAATGCTTTACCTCGTCTATAAATTCGTCCTGCTTGAACAGCTTATTCTTGGCGGTAAAGAGGTTGTGCTCATATACCTCTCCTTTCTTCACAATCTTACAGCCTTTGCGGACATCTCCGTTTTCGTCAAGTATCTCTTTCTTGGTGCGGACGTGTTTCCCCTGCTCGTCATAGAACATATTCCTTGTTGCAGTCTTTTCTATGGATTCCGGTAACAGTTTCCTCTCCGAAAAAATAAGGTGGATATGGTAGTTTGTCTTTCGTTTGTTATGATGCAGAGCCGATACGCACTCCACACCATACTTTTCCTTAAAGCGGTCTGTGAACAACTGTAACAGCTTGTCCGGCTCATAGAGATTTGGAAAGGATTCTGGCAGGGCAATGATAAATTCCCTCGCTTCGATACTTTTCCCCTCTGTGCCGCTTTTTTGAAATTCCTGCTGGCTGCATTTTGCAAGCTCTGTCCAATAATGGCGGTCTGTTGTTTCATAGACCGCATACAGGTTTTCCTGCTTCGCATGGCTGGATATATAAGTAACCCTGCCCCTGACATCGGGCAGTTTGCTCATGCGGATAAATGAATGTTTTTGTATTGTGCTTTGTCCTCCCTCCTGCAAATGGCAGTGACCGATTTTGAAAAGAAGTGGTGCTGGTATGGCAGGCTGTGAGTGGGCAGCATAGGCGGCACGTTTACGAACATATCCACCTGTTGGCGGTTATCACAAATGCGTCAGCATTTGCTAAGTCACGCTAGCGTGACTTGTGCTCTCTGCAAGGGCGAAATCCCCATTGCACAAACAAAGTTTGTGCAATGGGTGTATTTCGCTCTCAAACACCGAGGGCTTAAAAGAGAAGTGTAGCCCACTCCCATATACCTGAATTGTGCCTGTAAAAATAAGGTTATGATAGTAAAAAGTGATGTCACTCATCTTAAAATGGTGGCAAAAAGTGATGCCACATATGATAGTGAAAACTGCCACCATGAGCGCAAAAAATGCCACAAAATGCAGCCACATTTCAAAAACCGGTTGCATATCAGGCAAAGCACATGATATAATCTATTTGCGTGTAGGTATATCATGGCTTCGGTCTGATACATACCATTGGGCGGTTTCCTTAGAAGCCGCCTTTTATACTGCTGCTGATGTTAAGAGAGTATGAATTGTTCGTGGATTCTTTTCAGTTTGCCTGCAGGAATTTCAAGGACAATGCGGAAAATGCCGCACTCGCCCAGACAATGGGGTTTGAATCAAATAAGGAATATAACGAGATTATGTTCCTTAGGGAAATCACCCACACTGTAAATATGTTTAACGATATGGGCGATATTGTGAGGCTCTATTCCAAAAATCCCGAAACAGCCACCACAAGGCTTGCAAATCTTCTTTCTATGGTATCGGGGGAAGAATCCGAATCGGTATAATAGAACAATCGGAGTTATGATATACTTACACGCAGAAAGCATTTCATCAGTTCCGATTGCCCGTTACTGAAAGGAGAACAGATTATGGCAAAAGGTTCTGTAAGGAAAAAAGGAAAGAAATGGTACTACCGCTTTTATGTGGAAGATGTAAGCTGGAACCTGGTACAGAAAGAATGTGCAGGAACAGAAAGCAAGAGCGAAACGGAAAAGCTGTTAAGACAGGCAATGGAGGATTATGAAAGCAAGAAATTCATTGCAAAGGCGGACAATATCACTCTCGGACAGCTGCTTGACACATGGGCGGAGGAAGAATTTTGGCAGGACATCAACCTTGAGGAACAATGCCTGACAGTCCGCAGAAGCGTCCGTTACAACGGGGCTACCCATAAGCACGAAATCGGCTCGACAAAAAGGAAGAAAGTCCGGAGCGTTGATTTTGGCAATGCCCTCGCTGACATCTTGAAGAAAGCAAGGATACAACAGCTTAAAAACCGTATGCAATATGGCGAACTCTATCACAGGAATTTCTACAAGGAAGTTACAGCGAAAAATCAGGTACATTATGAGTATTACAACTTGGGAATGACAGAAGATGTGCCGGAGGATTATACGGAAATCTCTTTTGTGTGTTTGAGGGAAGATGGCTGTCTTGAACTTCCAGCCACCGTAGAAACAGCCTGCCGGACAGCAACAAGGAAAGTACCGGAGTTAGAGGGGTTCCACTTCCACACATTAAGGCACATCTACACAACAAACCTGTTATCAAACGGGGCGCAGCCAAAAGATGTGCAGGAACTTTTAGGACACTCGGACGTAAGCACTACCATGAATGTCTATGCACACGCTACAAGGGAGGCAAAGCGGGAATCTGCAAAACTCTTGGATAAGGTTGTGGGAATGAATTAGGAACAAAAACTGAATAAGAAAAACTTTCCCTTGTAACCTGCCCATGAGGGCAAAAACAAGGGAAAAGGATACATATTTTGAGGCTGGCATAGCGCAAAGCCTTGAAAAATAGGGGAAACTTATGGAAAAAGCTTACAAATCAGAAGTTGTGCATTTTTACACACAAATACTACTAATAAAATCTATTATTCCATCGTCATTTTGCTTAAATGTGCCAAAACATCGTCTTCCATCAAATCCAATCATGTCTTCAACTGCTTTTTTTATATAAGGGTCTGTTATTTTTTCTTTTGCTTCATGTAATGAAAACCAATTCACTTCTATGCTTTCATCTGAAATCGTCTCCTTTCCACCCTCGTATTTACAAACAAAAGTTAAATTAACTGTTGGTGGTAATAGCATTCCTTCAAGAGGTCCATATCCTGCTTTTGGTGATAATCTTTGATCGATTCCAACAATATTCTCTGGTTTAGCAATAATACCACATACAGAACTTTGCCAATACGGTTTGTTCCATTCCCTTTCATCTGTTTACCTCCATAAAAGGGCGGAACACACCACCCACATTATAGCATGACCGCCCGCAGAATTAAACCGTTTTCCCCACGATTTCCTCAATATTTTTCCTGACCGTTTCCTCGTTGATTTTGCGGAAAGCATCTTCCATGCTCTGACCGCCAAGGTAGATACGTTCCACGACAATCCGTGTCGGAGTTTTCCTGTTTTCGTTCCTGCTCTTTTTCTTATTCCTCATTCAGTTTCCTCCCTTCAGACGAAAAAAAGGCAGTTACAAACTGTTACGTTCATAACTGACCTTATGCTGTTTTTTACAATCCAAAAAAATTACAAATCCTCTCTCTTTTGCCTTTGCTTTGTAATCCAATAAACTCACACACAAGTGGCAGGTCATTACGCTGCCCACATCGGAATTGCACCGTCATTTTATGACTGAATTTTTTATAAAATTTCAGAAGTATCATTATCACGGATATGCTTCATCGCCCCGCAGTACACCTCTCGTGGTATAAAATTCATTATACTCTTTAAATCAAATCTTATCGTTTCCCTTATTTTGCAAATAAACAAGAATCACAATCATCTTATTTCAATCAATCCCAATTTCTCCAATCCAATTTGCAATGCTCTCTTTTGAAGCTCCACCTTCAATTCTTTTTCCATCTACCCACTCTACTGATTCAGAACAGAGGGTATGAAGATTACTTGCGCTGGAACCAACCCCACTGCTATGAGAGGTACAAAAAGGAATAATTGTCTTTCCCGAAAAATCATAACTCTCTAAAAATGTACTGATTATACGAGGGGCTTGCCCATGCCAAATCGGGTAACCGAGAATTATGGTTTCATATTCGTCCATATTCTCCACACCACCAGAAATTGCAGGGCGCACATTAGGGTCATTTTGTTCCTGATCCGCCCGACCATTCGTATAATAAGCTAAGTCTGCCTCTGTGTATGGATTTTCAGGTACTATCTCATAAATATCAGCTCCTAAAATCTCTGTAATACACTCCGCTACAAGTTCCGTAGTCCCTGTACACGAAAAATATACAACCAATATTTTTGTATTCACATCTGCCTCCTGTTCCTCTGTCAAAATGGATTCAGACAGCTCGGTTTCCCTTTCTGTATTTAGCGATTCTTCTGTTTCCTGTTTTTCTGTCTCCGCCCCATTCTGAGATGTTTCAGACTGTTCTTCTGTTTTTTGTGTAGCAGCTTGTATTTCCTCCTGATTTTCAGATATAGCAGACTGACCACAGGCTGTCAGAACAAAAATCATAGAAAAAGAAAGTAATAAACTGATTATTTTTCTCATTAACCGTTCCGCCTTTCTTCCAGTGCTTTCAACAAATATGCCATATTCTGACCGAGATTTCTCATTGTTTCAAGACCTTCCTCGTCTTTTTGGACATCCCCCGGCATTTGTCCATACGCCATTGCCCAATAGGAAGAACCAACCACAAACATATTTTGCAGCATAAAAAAATGGTACATTGCATCAAGTGTAGTAAGTGCGCCGCCCCTGCGTGCCGCTGTGACAGCCGCGCCAACTTTGTGCTGGAACAGGTTTTCACTCCGGTTCATATCTGTTACTACCGATGCACGTTCTAAAAATGCCTGCATATTCGCAGAAATATTTGCCGTATAAACTGGCGAACCGAGAATAATCCCATCTGCCTGCGTCATCTTTTCAAAGATTTCCTGAAACATATCCTTTTGATGCACACAGTTTTTTCTCCCACCACAAGCCCAACAAGCCTTGCAGGGCTCAATTATTTTTCCGGAAAGCTGCATCATCTCCGTTTCAATCCCTGCCTTATGCAATTCCTCAAACACAATATTGATAAGGATTGCTGTGTTTCCGTCTTTTCTTGCACTGCCATTAATCGCTAAAACTTTCATATTCTTCCTCCTACTACAATTATTTTTAATACCAATCATGCTTCTCTCCGCGGTCAAGAGCATTTATCTGTGCCATTTCATCCTCTGTCAATTCAAAATCAAACAATTCCGTGTTTTCCTGAATATGTTCGGGATTGCTGGAGCCGGGAATTACTACCACACCTTTTTGCAGATTCCACCGCAGAATAACCTGCGCCACTGATTTTCCATGCGCTACTGCAATTTGCGAAATCACTTCATCACTAAGCAGTTCTGCCGTATAGCCTCTGCCTCCAAGCGGATACCAGCCCTGCACCACGATCCCAAGATTATGAATGTATGGGATTACATCGTTTTCCTGATAATACGGGTGTATTTCATTCTGAACCAAAGCGGGCGTAATATTTATCTGAGGTAAAAATTTCTCCAATTCTTCGACATACCAGTTTGATAAACCAAGCGAACGGATTTTACCGTCCGCAACCGCTTTTTCCATTGCATGATATGCCTCCACATCACCTGCTCCGGGGTGGTGAAGCAGCATCATATCAATATAATCAATATCTAATTTTGCAAGTGCTTCCTCTATCGCTGCTTCCGGATTAGAAAACTGATTTGGGTACAGCTTTGTGATTACAAAAATTTCTTCCCTCGGTATACCGGAGTTCCTGACAGCTTCCCCCACGCTTTCCTCATTATGATACATATAAGCGGTATCAATTAGATGTACACCACTGTTTAATGCTGTCGTGACGGACTCTACACAGGTACCTCCAGTCAGGCTATATGTGCCAATCCCGTATATGGGCATTTCATACCCACTATTTAATAAAACCGTTTTTGTTTCAAAGTTGAAAGAGATATCTCCTGTCACTGTATTATCACCTTCCTCTGTTTGTTTTTCCTCACTATTGGTCAGATTATTTTCTGTCTGCATCTCAGTTTGCGTAACTGCCAACGTTGCCGGCTGCTCCTGTTTAATCTGCCCTGTTGTTTCGGTGCCTTCTGCCTGTCCGTACTGTTCTGCAGCCTCATCCGTAGAATACCCTTCCTGTTTCCCACAGGCTGATAACGCAACCATAAGCAGAACAGCCAACATAAGATTAAACAGCCGTTTCATAGCGCTCCTCCTTTTCTTCCCGAATGATCTTTAACACCTTTGCAGGAGCGCCTCCCACAACTGTCATGGCAGGAACATCCCGTGTCACCACGGCTCCCGCCGCAACCACCGCCCAATCGCCAATCGTTACCCCCGGTAATATCGTTGCGTTAGAGCCAATCCATACATGAGCACCAATCTTTATCTTTGCATAATGATTTTTTCTGTTTTTCGCTGGATTCAGGTCATGGTTGATTGTTGCCAATACAACATTATGACCAATCAGAGCACCGTCCCCGATTTCAATTCCACCCTGATCCTGAAAATGGCATCCTGAATTGATAAAGACATCTTTCCCAATTGTGATATTTTTTCCAAAGTCTGTATAGAACGGAGGAAACAGCCGGAAGGTATCATCAATTTTTTTCCCCGTCAGCCGTCCCATAATCTCCCGGAGTTCCTCCGGGGTATGATACTGATTATTCAGTTCCATGCCAATTCTGATTGCTTCCTGACAAAGAGTATCAAAAAATTCCCTCCACTCTGGATTCTGTGCAGCGTTTCCTTCCTCTCCCTGAAACGCTTCCAATATATTTTCTAAAGTCAAAGCAAACATCCCTTTCCATAACCTGTTTTCTGTTATTTCTTACTTCAGCGACTGTCAAAAATTCCTTAGTTGATCCCGCTTTTCCTTTGAACCGTTTTCACCGCCAAGCTTTTCCAAGCGGCTGATTTCGTCAGCAGTCAATTCAATCTGTGCCGCCTTTGCAGCTTCCTCAACCTGATGCACTTTTGTCACCCCGATAATCGGAAGTGTACCTTTTGCAATCGCCCATGCCGTCGCAACCTGTGCAGGGCTGGCATCAAAACGTGTCCCTATCATTTTCAGCTCATCAATCAATGCTGTCAGTTCTTTCAGATGCGGGTTATACGCCTCTCCCCTCCCTGTTCCCTCCGGGAATGGATTTTCCTCATTGTACCGTCCGGTAAGTGCCCACTTTTCAACATCCATTGGATTATGAATCCAATAAACATCAATCACATCAGTATGCAGGCACTCTTTGCTGCCGTTAATCATTTCCTGCATGGCGTCCGGTGAACTGCCGGCTATCTGCGGCGTGAATTTCGTGGAAAGGATAACGCTCTTTTGGCATACATCTTTCACGAAATTACCAAGGATACGCTCAGAAGTTCCGTCTCCATAAACCGCCGCTGTATCCCACAGGTTCAGTCCACACTCCGTTGCTTTCTCAAATACGGGCTTCAGTTCTTTCTCAAACAAATGATTTCCAAATACCTGATCCCCTCCGGCTGCATATCCGTAAACCGACCTTCTTTTGCAAAGACCATACACTGCTCTGCTGTCTGCTGGTCACATCCTGCGTCAATTAAATTTTGGTAAATGCTCCCATATACATCATTTTCTTCAGCCATCTCCCACCCTTCTGACTATATTGTAATTTACCATGAGCATAATATCAAATACATATAAAATATCCGTTTCCATACCTAAAAAGTATTTATATTCAATGCTGGGCATTTCATCAGAACAGAGTGCCTGATGTCAGAAAAAACGGCATAACCATCAGCACCATATAAGAAGCCAAACGGAACCATTTTTTTACACTCCTTACAGCCGCTGCACTTTTTCTGCTTTTTCAGCTCCAAAAACCAGCGGATTGCTAAAACCATTCCGATCACACTCATAGCCGCCTGTGAAAACAGCCGCAGATTAAAAGAACCGATATAACCGCTGTCACTGATAAACTGTCTTCTGACCATTGCTGCAACCATACACAGTAGGGAAACACTGACCATTTTTCCAAAAAAGAAACTTACAAATGACAAAACCCCTTTTTCACACCTCCTGAATGGGACACCACATAAGTAGAAAGAAACATACTAATAATCGGACTGCAGCAGGTTCCGCATCCAAGTCCAACGGTAACAACGGTTATAAGTGCTGGAAATTTCTTTTTTATATGTACTTAGATTTACCTTATTTTCCATATCAAACATAACAATCCACCTCCTGCTACTATCATAAGAGTTTTAATATATAATATCAAATACATATATAGAATGGTTTTCCATACTTGAAAAGTATTGGGTTTTCTGTTATTGTTTAGACCAAGACATTATCAAGGAGGTTTTCGTTTGGATATTCGGGTTTTACAATATTTCCTTGCGGTCGCAAGGGAAGAAAGCATAACAAAAGCAGCGGAAACTCTGCACATGACACAGCCCCCGCTTTCCAGACAGTTAAAAGATTTGGAAGATGAATTAGGGAAGCAGCTACTCATTCGTGGAAGTAAAAAGGTTACGCTGACAGAGGACGGAATGCTGCTTCGCAAACGTGCGGAAGAATTAGTTGATTTAATGGAAAAGACAAAGGCAGAACTCACATCTTCCAATGAGAATATCAATGGAGATATTTATATTGGCTGCGGAGAAACGGAAAGTATTTCCTTTTTAGCACAAGCAGCTCAAGATTTGCAGAAAAAACACCCCTTCATTCACTACCATATTTACAGTGGTGATGCAGAACGCGTTATGGAAAGGCTTGATAAGGGCTTGATTGACTTCGGGCTATTAGTAGGAGAAGCAGATATAAGCAAATATGATTATATCAAACTTCCACAAAAAGACGTGTGGGGCGTGTTGATGCGCAAAGAAAGCCTTTTAGCGGAAAAAGATGCAGTTTTTGCAGAAGATTTATGGGATAAACCCTTGATTGTATCGCACCAAACCTCAATCAATACGGAAATGTTTCGTTGGTTAAAGACAGATATTTCCAAACTCAACATTGTTGCGACTTACGATTTGATTTACAACGCTGCACAATTTGTCAAAAAGGGATTTGGATACGTGATTGCATTAGACAAGCTGATTAACACAGCAGGAGACAGCAATCTATGTTTTAGACCGCTTTCTCCTACATTAGAGGCAGAACTGTATATTGTATGGAAAAAATATCAGGTTCTTTCAAGAGCCTCCAGTGTATTTCTCCAACAGTTGAAAACAGAAACATAAGAATGTCTATACTACAATATTTTTATTGTATTCTGAAAATAAGAATTTGATTTTCTGACTTTTCAAGGCATTTAATAACTGTTATATTTAGTTATCAAAAGCTCAGCCACACCGCATAAACACTGAATTTATGACAGTTTTCTCACCTTTGCCTTTTATATTAGTTTATAAGATTTCCCTTGCAATTACAAGTGCTAATAAGGGCAAAATTAAGGCAAACAAAAAACAGTAAAAAATATAACAAATTATATAGTCGGACTGTTTGAAATGCTTGTGACAATAAAAGTGAAAGGATTGATGAAAATGAGATTGATATATGCTTGGTACAATATGCAGAACAACAGTATAGAAATTAATACTTATGATGGATACATATTACAGTTTGATTGTAACATACTTGAAAAAGGACTAAAGACTACACCTTGGTCACAACACTGTTTAGACTGTTTAGCACTCGACAAGCCACTGGAATATGTCTGGCTTATTCTATCTGGTGAAATGCAAGCATGGCTGGATGCAGAAGATAGTTTATGCGTGTAATGCTTATAATCTAGAAATAAAAAGTAGAGGAACTGTCACAATATCAGTTCCTCCATTTTTTATTTCATCAATTCATCTGTCAGCCGGATAATCTCTGGTGCCAGCTTCTCCCTGTGTTTTTTCGTGATGTGAGCATAAATCGGGTAGGCAGCAATCATTCCGGCAATACCGAAAATGCCGATGATGATGCCTGGTATCATAAGTCCTTCCCATACCATTGTGCAGCACATTCCTACACCGAAAATCAATGATCCGATAATGCCTGCAATTAGAGAAACGATTGTACCAGGTTTCATGACACTCTGATCCAGACGTCGGAGCCGTTCCATTTTATCTTCTTCCTGCGTGGGAGGTACGTATTTTTCCCGAATATTTTTAATTTCCTCCTGCTGTGTGGAAGAATAAGTATAATTGAAAGTTTCATTGTTTCCGTCCATGATAATCAGCTCCTTCCATATATATGCTTATTATAAACAGAATTTATTTCAGAATTGCTTGTGTTATGTTTCAGAATTGTTAATCAGCAGCTTTTTTAGCTGTTTTGTCGATTTCCAAATCATAAAGATTGCCATAGCAAGGACAATTGTACAAATGCCGCCTCCGGTAGCTCCGGTCATAATCTGGCGGAATGCAGTATCACCATCACCAAATTGTGAAACCATCGCTGTTTCCAAAGAAAGAATAGAAACCATTGCTGCCACAAGATTGATTGCCTTTGCTGCTGACAAAACCGGACTTCCATGCCTGCGGAATTTCACCACATTGATAATGGCAATAATAACGGCATAAAATGAATATACTGCCATTGCATAAATCAGAAGTCCCGAATATTCATATCCACGATTTTGATGTACCATAAAAATAACAATCCCGGCTAAAGCCTGATTCATCAGCAAAAGCATAATCCCACAAAGGTGATACTTGCGTAATTCGGCTTCCATTGTATGCCTGCCCGCTTTTTTCTTTCCCCTGTACAAAAGCATAAACCGCATAATTGCAAGTAATATGTAGTAAACAGCAATCGAGATAAACCACATGGAATGATAATAGATACCGGATACCAATTTCATCACGATATACAGGAGATTGATAAAAAAGCCCTGATAGAGTGCGATTTCCGTCCGAAATCGCACATCTCTTAACAAGCGCCTTCCCAGCGGAATGCTAAGTATCTTTTCCATCATTGGATGATCTTCCATGCGTTTCCAAACAGATTTTGTAAAACCCTTCATACGGTATATTCCAGTGATGGAAATAATCAAAGCATAGCTGGATAACATATAAGAAACATAGGCAGCAATACTGTCTGTTTCAGTAACCAGCACAAAGGTTACGAATGCAAAAGAGGGTATGGCAACCAAAACCGTAGGAAACGGTGGAAGAAAAAATATTTTTTTAAGAGTCTGTTTGAATTTCTCCATCCGCATTTCTCCTAATCTTCACAGTAAAGGTACTGCCCTCTCCAATCCCACTGCGAACAGCAATATCCCCATGTTCAATATCCACTACCCGTTTTACAAGGGCAAGCCCTAAACCATTTCCCTGTGTAGCATGGGAAGTATCGCCTTGATAAAATTTCTCAAAAATGTGCCTGCCGACTTCAGGACTAATTCCGCATCCTGTGTCGCTTACCTCCACAATGGCAAAGTCCTTGTCTGTCTTCATTTTCAAAGAAACCCGTCCACCCGGTTCAGTAAATTTTAAGGCATTGGAAAACAAATTGTTCCATACAAGTGTCAAAAGTTCGGCATCCGACTTAACGAATACTTCTTCCGCTATATCCGTTTCTATTTCAATGTCTTTTTGTTCCCATGTACTTTCAAAATTCAAAAGACATTCGCAAAGCTGCTCACCAAGATTATACGTTTTCCGTTCCGGGTAAATCTGTTGATTTTCCAATCTGTTCAATTTCAGTATATTCGTAATCAAATCCGCCTGCCTTCGGGATGATTCTGTGATTGCTTTTGCATATTCAAGCCTTTTTTCTTCCGAAAGCCCCGGCTGCTGCAGCATTGTACCGTAATTTTGCATAACTGCCAGTGGTGTTTTCAGTTCATGTGACACATTGGCAATAAAATCAGTACGCAGCGTTTCCGTTCCGGAAAGTTCCTCAGCCATCTTGTTAAAATATTGAATGATGGTATTAAACCCATCCGCATCGTAAATGCTGCCAAATGGCTCGATTCTTGTGGAAAACTCACCGTTCATGATTTTCTCAGCGGCACCTATAATTCTTTTTACCGGACGTTCCACCATGTATCGGCGACGCAAACCATCAATCAAAGTGCATATCAAGCTCAGCAATACTACATTGCCAAAAGTTAAAATGGCTGCCTGTCGGATATTATGCGCTGTGAAAGACACCTCTAAGTTTCGTTCCAGTAATCTTAAAAAAAGATTCATGCAACAGGTAATAATAAAAGCCATGAGCATGAAAAAACTAACATACCGCCTAACTCCTACAAGTAAGCGTTTTTCTCTTTCTTTTTTACTCATTACCATTATTTTGTCACCGCCTTATAACCGAGTCCGTGGACAGTAACGATTTCAAAATCATTACACTCAGAGAATTTATCCCGCAGTTTCGTCATATAAACATCGACTGCTCTTGTTGTCGTATTGGAATCAGTGTCCCAGAATTCATCCATGAGCTGTGTGCGGGTAAAGGTTTTTTTGGGATAAGACAACAGTTTGTACAGGATATTGAATTCACGCACAGTCAGTGATATTTCTTCCCCTCCAACTGTGGCACTCCGTTCATCTGCGTCCAAAACAAGACCACCGATTTCCAGACGATGGCTGTTTGCAATTTTTGCACGTCGCAACAGGGCACCAATCCGCAGGAATAATTCATCCAAATCAATCGGTTTTACCATGTAATCGTCAATTCCGACACGATAGCCTTTCTGCTTGGATGCAAAATCATCTCTCGCTGTCATAAACAGGATTGGGATATTTTCGTCCAGTCCCCGTACTGTTTTTGCAAATTCAAAACCATCAATCTCTGGCATCATAATGTCGGATACGATTAAATCAAATGTGTTGTTATACATTGTATTATAGGCATCGTTAGCGTTCAGACAGCCTTCCGCCTCATATCCGCTTTGGTTTAAGAAAGAGCATACCGTATAATTTAATTCTTTGTCATCCTCTACCACTAATATCCGGAACATAGAACCTACCTCCATGAAAGCATTTTTTTCATCATAACATGGAAATGTTAAAGTTTTGTTTCTGTTTTTGTAAATTTCAAAGTTTTTTTGAGCGTGCTCCGTATATCTTTACAGATTTTCATGATCTTTATACGAAACACAGTCAGCCCACACAGTCTATTTCTGTGTAGGCTGACTTTTTACCAGTGAACAATTAATGTTTTCCGGCGTTTCTGCTGGCTTCCACGCTGGCTTTGGCAATTTCTCTGCTTGCCTCTACGCTCGCCCTGCCAATATCAGTGCCTGCACCCATGTTTACCTGTCCGGCAGCTACACGCTTTTCAGCAGCTTCTTTGCCGGCTTCCTCACGGGCAGCCTGTTCCTCTGCAAGACGTTTCTTCGCATCTTCAACAGTTTCTCCTTCATGGGTTAAAAATTTATCCACAAACTTGTCAGACATCTTGTTAAATCCATCCACAACTCCCTCTTCAATTTTTTTGTACCCTCCGACAACACCGTCCTCAATTTTCTTGTAGCTGTCAGTAACACCCTCGGCAATCTTTTCATTTGCTTTCTTTAATTTAGATTCAGACATTTTCTTATCCTCCTTAATAAATATGTTTTTTGTTTCTATGAATTACAACAATAACAACTGCACCAATTGTGGCAGTAATAGTAACCAGAATTGAAATAATAATTGAAATGATAGATCTTTTCATTGCAACACCCCCTATTTTAATCCCTTGCAAAGCGGTATCAGGCAGAGCAGAAGGATAATGCCGACAACACCAACGATAATCCCCCATATCATCAAGCCTTCCCATACCATAACCATGCACATACCAACACCCAGCGTCAGTGTACCTACAATACCAAGAAGGATTCCTCCGATTGTCTTGCCGGAGAGTTTTACAACAACAGGTTTCCCTTCCATTTTACGGCGTATAATGACCATAGCAACCAATACCACAGCACCGATCACTGCTACAAAAACTCCCTGTGTAAATGCGTTCCACTCCGGCACCAAACACATACACATTCCTATTGCGAACAGAATACCTCCGATGGTGCTGAGAATTAAAGTAATAAAATTTTTCTTTGTCATAGTGAGCTACCCCCTTCTACAATACTCTCCTCATTTGGCTGTCCGTCAGTTGAGGTATCGTTTTCCGTTTCATCTGAAAGCAGCTTTTTCATGGTGTCACTTGCTGTCTTAAATCCCTCAACGACAGCCCCCACTGCTGCACCACTTGCTACCAAAGCACTAAGCGCAACAATACTTGTTGCTGCACAAGCTGCTCCTGCCACCTTTGTTACATTTTTAGCACTCATTTTCATCTTGTTATCCTCCTTACATTTTATTTATTTTAGCAATATCTTATATGATGTCTGTATTCTACCGCCAAAATGTTTTCAAAATGATTAAATTATGTTTTTGAATTGTTAATTTTGCAAAAACTTGACTTTTGAACCTCCTATATTTTATAGGTTTGCTCATGGTCATATCTATGTGAGTTCTGTTTTTCCTTATACTGCTGTTTAACAAACTTCATGCTATACTTATCCGCCCATGCCTTTAACCGCTTGGTATAATCAGCATAATCTGCTTTCGCATGATGATATACCCTCATAAAATCATCAATACTGGAATAGCCATAACCTCTAACGACATCACCCAAACATTGTTTCATATTCGCTATCCTATACTCTTTATCCGCAATTTGTCCCTCCAGTTTCTTTCTGCGTTTTCCTTGAAATACACCCTTGCAAAGCAACAATTCCTGCTGTAAGTGTTCTATTTCTTTTTCACAGGTAAGGACAGCATTTTCCTGTTTTACCAACTGCCTGTAAATCTCTTGAAGTTTATCATATTCCTCCATACCAATATTAAACTCTGGTCTTGGTGGGATAACTTCCTTTTGTTCCATAAGTTTAGTAACTGTCCTCTGTTGTGCTTTCACCTCCGGTACTTTAGTAGAAGCAGAAAAAAGTATTTCCTCTGGCTCTGGTGTCTGTGGTACGTTTACGACATCTTTCTTTGCTTGTACAAATGCACTTTCCGTTTCTTTTGTAGAAGATTCAACTACTGGAACACTTTTTATATTCTCAGCAGATTCAGCATTATCTTTCTTATTCAGTAATGTAGCGATCCGCTTAAACTGCTCCCTTATCTTCTTAATCAGGGCAGTTAAAACATCAATTGCGTGGGTAACGATAGAATAAAAAAACATGGTCGGTTTCCCCGCTTATGAATAGATTCCTGCACCTTTTCTGTGATTTCTTCCCTTTTTACCTGTAAAATCTCCTCCCTCTGATACCCTCTACCAATGCCCTGTCTGCCATGTGGGAACGGATAATCCATTTGTTACCTTTTGGCACTACTTTGAATTTAATTTCAAGAAAAGTTGTGTAATTTTTTCTAAGGTTGGTAATCCCAGATTTTTCATCGCTCGTCTGTAAATGCAGATTTTCTTCCAACCATAGCTTTGTGGCACACATTACCTTATAGACATGAAAGAAAATTTAGTATCGGCTTGTGGCTATCCCTCCACCGCTTATTATCACGGCTTCATCGATACTGTGCCACTACTCTCACAACCACAAATGCACTTATTGTAGAAAGGATTTTTTCAGTTCCTTTCCTTTTCGTTACAACTACGGTACTTTGCCGCTGATACAGTCAGCTCGTACCTGTCTGGTACACTGGCATTTCTGCCAACCATTCGTTTAGAGCCGTACATTTGGAATTTTGTCAAACCGCCTATTTGGTCATTCTAACCATATGACAACCCCGCCCGCACTGTCACACACAGCTCATACCTCTACAAGCCTTTCCTCACCTTTCAGTGTTAGGGTGCAGAACGTGTCACACTGTTTGCAAACTCATCCAACAGCATCCTCACATGAGCCGGAAGCCTGCCGTTATAGACATCATCTGCTTTATCACAGAGCAGATTAAAGAGCTGCGAATACATGATTGACACCACGAAGTTAAACGTAGCGTCTGTATCTGAAAGAATAACGAACATCGCTGTTTTCTGCTCTTCGAGCGTATCAAGCTCCAGATCGTCATACTCCATAAGGTCACGCAGCTCTTTAATGTCAAATGGCGCTAACCTTGTGCCGCAGCTAATCAAGATAGATTTAACTGTCTTGCCTGTTGCAATTTGTCAAGGACTTTTTTATCATTTCACATTGACAAATTTCAATATGTGAATATAATAGTTGTATAGACAGAGTTAAATGGGAGGTGTGAGAACTGATTGACGAAAGAAAGATACCAACGATTTTTAAGGCATTTTGTGATGAAAACCGTATTCAAATCTTGAAGCAGTTACAAACAGGAGAAAAGTGCGCCTGTGTACTGTTGGATAATCTGCATATTTCGCAACCGACATTATCACATCACATGAAAATTCTTTGTGATTCGGGTATTGTGGTTATGCGGAAAGAGGGAAAATGGGCACATTATTCCATTTCACCGGAGGGTGCTGCATATGCGTCTGAATGTCTGCAAGCCCTTACATCAATAAATAATTCCGGCAATGATAAGTCATGTTGTGATAAGTAAAAGTATTTGCTTTCCCTCATGGCTTATAAACACAAAAATATATTGATATATTTCAATATTTCTATGAATGGAGGTTTGTTATGGAAACACTAAAAACAGGGGGGAATTTTTTTCAAGATGAAATTCTTGGTATGCAATGGCTCAACCGCTTAATCGGCAGTCTGCTTGATACCTGCGGTTTAGACACTACTGGTAAAATAGGAGGAAGCGTCCAGTTTTTTCTTTACGATACAATTAAAATCATGGTGCTTTTAGGCGTTTTGATTTTGTTGATTTCGTATATTCAAAGTTATTTTCCGCCGGAAAGAACAAAGAAAATTCTTGGAAGATTTCATGGTATCGGAGCAAACATTATAGCGGCTCTGCTTGGTACGGTAACGCCGTTCTGTTCCTGTTCATCAATCCCGTTGTTTATCGGTTTTACAAGTGCCGGATTACCATTGGGTGTAACATTTTCCTTTTTGATTTCTTCCCCTATGGTTGACCTCGGCTCTCTTGTATTATTAATGAGCATATTCGGGTGGAAAGTTGCAGTAACCTATGTTGTTCTTGGGCTTGTTATTGCTGTTGTCGGCGGTACAATGATTGAAAAACTGAAACTTGATAATTATGTGGAGGAATTTATACGCAACGGAAGTTCTATTGATGTGGATCAAGAGAAGCTGCATTTTAAAGAGCGCATGAAATACGCATGGGAACAGGTTGTATCTACTGCAAAAAAAGTTGCTCCATACGTTTTAGCAGGTGTCGCTATCGGCGCATTTATCCATAACTGGATACCCGAAGATTTTATTGTGTGTGTTCTTGGAACGGGCAACCCGTTAGGTGTTATCATTGCTACGATTGCGGGCATTCCTATGTATGCGGATATTTTCGGCACAATCCCGATTGCCGAAGCACTTTTAGCAAAAGGCGCACAACTTGGGGTTGTCTTGTCCTTTATGATGGGCGTAACTACTTTGTCTTTGCCGTCTATGATTATGCTGCGTAAAGCCGTTAAGCCCCGACTTCTTGGTATTTTTATAGCAATCTGCACTATTGGCATTATTCTTGTTGGTTATTTCTTCAATGCAATTCAGTTTTTGCTTGTATGAGTTGTTTGGAAGTAACAAAAATAAATCAAATGAACATGAAGGTATTTTATTATGGCACTATTCGGAAAGAAAAAAGAAGAAGAAAAGAAAGCTCCTGCTTGCACCTGCAACTCCGGCTGTCCCACGTCCGAAGCAACAGAGATTACAAGCGATTGCTGTCCTGATGCGGGAAATGGTATTTGCTGTATTAAAGTCTTAGGCTCTGGGTGTGCTTCCTGTCACGCACAATTTGAAAATGCAAAGGAAGCTGTTAAGAATATGGGGCTTTCGGTGGAAGTAGAGTATGTAACTGATTTACAGAAAATCATGGAATATGGCGTTATGAGTATGCCCGCCCTTGTTGTCAATGAAAAAGTAGCAGCTATGGGAAAAGTATTGAAGCCCGCAGATGTTGAGAAACTATTGCATAAATTAGGTTTTTAAACAAATTTAATGTCAAGGACTTTTTTATCATTTGTAGAATTTATCCCTTACAAGCATTGACATTTTTTGCTTTTTTTGTTAAAGTGCAGGAGAGGGAATGAAGTTCTCCCTTGGGAAACCTAAACCGCTTTTATTAAGCTGATGACTTCTGTGATTATAACTATCGCAGAAAGACATTGGCTTTTTTATGTTCAAAAGGAGGATTATTTATGTTGACATCACTTGCACTAATTTTTCTTGTCGGTCTTGCTATGGCTTCCATTTGCCAAAAAATAAAACTACCCCGTATTATTGGTATGTTGGTTACGGGAATTGTTTTAGGGCAGTATGCACTTAATCTTTTAGACGCTTCCATTTTGGGTATATCTGCTGATTTGCGGCAAATGGCTTTAGTGATTATTTTAATCAAAGCGGGATTGTCCTTAAATATCAGCGACTTAAAAAAAGTAGGGCGTCCGGCGGTCTTAATGTCCTTTTTACCCGCAGTTTTTGAGATACTGGCATTTATCCTGTTTGCGCCGTCTGTTCTTGGAATAACACTGATTGATGCCGCTATCATGGGTGCGGTTCTCGGTGCAGTATCTCCGGCAGTTGTTGTGCCCAGAATGGTACAGTTTATAGAAACAAAATACGGAACGAAAAAAGGTATTCCCCAGCTTATTTTAGCCGGAGCGTCCTTAGATGATGTTTTTGTCATTGTACTGTTTTCAACTTTTATCGGAATGGCACAAGGAAATTCAGTAAACATTGTGGAGTTTATCAACATTCCCATTTCGATTGTTTTAGGTATATTTATTGGGGCTGTTGTGGGGCTTTTTCTTTCTGCTTTTTTTGAAACAAAATATGCACATAGGCATTATATACGCAATAGCATGAAAGTTATTATTGTCTTGGGAACGGCTTTTTTGCTGATTGCTTTGGAAGAATGGCTAAAAAATGTTATTCCCGTTTCGGGACTTCTTGCAGTTATGAGTATGGCTTGTATGTTACAGGTAAGAAGTGTTGCTTCCGTTTCGGAGCGCCTTTCTGAAAAATTTGGCAAGCTGTGGATTGCCGCTGAGATTATTTTGTTTGTGCTTGTGGGAGCGGCGGTTGACATTCGTTATACTTTGGAAGCCGGACTTGGTGCTGTTCTTTTGATTATTGTTGCGCTTATATTCCGTTCTGTTGGTGTTTATTTGTGCCTAATCGGTACAAAACTCAATTTAAAAGAAAAGATATTCTGCGTCATTGCCTATCTGCCAAAAGCTACGGTTCAAGCTGCTATTGGTTCTGTTCCATTATCTTTAGGTCTGCCTTGCGGAAATATCGTGTTGTCGGTAGCCGTATTGTCAATCATAATTACTGCTCCGTTAGGCGCATTTGGCATGGATATGACATATCAGCATTTATTGGAGAAAGAAAAAAATTGAGCCGGACAGTAAAAACCCGACTTATCTGAAAACAGTGTTAGGCATTGGTTACAAGTTCAGTGCTGAGCTTCGGCTTGATTTGCTTCAGAATCGGATACTCCTTTGGTAAAGATAATAACAAGACACAAAAATAGGCGCCCTGCTCCGCTAAAGTCATTCATAGGTGGTCGCCGTATAATCAACACACTCCCAAATTGCCGGATGAAAGGCAAGCTCTGTCTGGGCAATCTTTGTACCAATGGGTACCATGGGGTGCCACAGACAGGGTAACTCTTTTCCTCATCCGTCAAAGAATCCAACAGAACCTCCCTGCGTGGAAGATGCTCAAACATCTCCTCGTACATTGCCTTGGACTTGCGTTCTCTTTTATGAGTCGCAACATCTATGATTTCAGGTTCAGAATAGTATGGATGAGTTATCACAATAGTTTTCAAGAACACAGGGATCTTTATGAAGCAGATCATTTTTTCGATTAATCCATTGGGTGGAAGCATCCATAGCGATACGGCATGCTTCCGTCTGGTCGAGAGCATTCAACATGACAAAATCGTGAATTGTGCCTTGAATTTGCATTGCAGTCACGTCCACACCTGCACAACGAAGTTTTTCCCCGAAGTATTCTCCTTCACTGCGCAAAACATCTGCCTGACCGTTGATAATCATTGTATCGGGAAGATGGCGGAGACATTCTGTGCTGGCACATAAAGGGGAAGCCGTGATTTGCCTGCGATCTGATATGCAGGGTGCATATTGTTGCCAAAACCATTGCATTCCGGTGCGATACAGATAATAATTGGTTGCAAACTGACAGTAGGAAGGTGTATTAAAGCATGCATTAGTTACGGGATAATATAAAAGAAGTTTTTGTATTTTTGGTCCGCAACGCATTACCGTCATGAGCGACATTGCAATTGCCATATTTCCGCCAACGCTGTCTCCTGCAACGGTTAATGTTCTCCAGTCAACGTCAGGATAACAGTTGCCCAATAATTTAGAGAGAGAAGAAAGGATGCAAAAGCACTGTTCAATGGCTGTGGGATATTTAGCTTCTGGCGCACGGGAATATTCCGGGAAAATAATTAGTGAATTAGTTCGGGCTGCAAGTTCTCTGACAAGTTTTTCATGAGTATGGAAGCTGCCAAATACCCAGCCTGCACCATGAATGTAGAAAATTACATTTCGGATGGTTTCTGCTGTTTGAGGCTCAACAAAATAAACAGGAATAGTCCCCCATTCGTCTGTGTCAATCTGACGGACACAGATATTTGCAGGATATTTGTAAACAGGAGTACTTTGGGCATCTTCCAGTTTTTGACGTCCTTCTTCAGGTGGTATCTGAAAAATCAATGGAGGTATCGAGTTTTGATTACATACCTTTTCAGCAGCCGGCTCCAATATAACACATCGTTTCATAAACACTCCATTTCTGCAAAGAGAATTGTATTTTTCTTTGCAATTGATTTTGCTTAATTGCTCTTATTAAGTTATGCGGTAAAGGCATGAGAAGTTACAAATGGAAAGATACTGTGGAATAAATCATACTGTAATGACTGATTTAGACAGAAAGCGCTAAACTGAGTATACATACTAATCCTTTCTCCAGAAAGCAGTTCATTTACGGTAATTCCCAAAATGTCACACAAATTCAACATAATAGATGCATCAGGACAACTTTTCCCCGTTTCCCATTTTGACACTGCTCTATTGGTAATGTTTAATTTTTCGGCTAACTGTATTTGAGTAAGCCCCTTGTCTTTTCGACAAGTTGAAATAAATTTTCCTATTGCTTCTTGATTCATTTTCCCCTCCTTCCTTGCAACCAGTATAACATCACAAAAAATATCATGGAACGAACCAGCGGTTGATTTTCGCCAGTTCAACTATCAGTTGACCGCAAAATACCGTTCTTCCAGCTAGGCAAATCGGAATTGTTCAATCTAACTTTAAGGCATCATTCAAATCCCAACTGTACAAAATATGACATTTCAAACATTCATACACATAATCCTCAGATATTGAAGTTTTACCGAGAATTTCTCCACATTCAGGACATCTAATACACCATTCAATGTCCCAGCCATCAAGTTTTCTCCATTCGAATTCATCTTTGAAATCGTTATAACATTCTTCACAAATGCAACAGGATAAGTCGGTAGGAACAAACCACCACTGATGTATATTATCCTGCACTGGTTCTAAGCAAAATTCACAACGTTTCAAATGAGGGGCATGTTTACAAATTTCTCCACCATCAGTCGGATTGATATTTGCTTTTTTCAAATATTCAACATCATTCAATAAACGCCAATCATCTTTTTCAACCACAGTAGCACCCCTCCAAATACCGATTTTCCAGTTTGATAAACCGAAATTTATATTGTTCGTATATCATCAATTTTTCTGGCTCTTTGATATGCTAAATCTAAAAACTGTTGAATTGACAATTTTTCATAATCCCAATTCATTGGCTCTAATGTTGTAGCACCTTTATATCCAGTTAGTGATATTTTTCTCATAACTGCCAGCCAATCTATATTTCCATCAAATGGCAACTGATGTTGATTATGTTTTCCACCATTGTCATGTAAATGTAGTGCCATCAAACGATTTCCATATAATTTCAGCAAATCATCGTTCGGCGCATAATTTATATGATGACAACTATCATAGCAATAGCCAACATTTTTGGAATGAAATGAACCTAATACTAAAGCCAAGTTTTGAATATTGGATAAATTTTCAAAAGCAATTTGTACATCATATTTTTCTGCTTCTTTGATAATAATTCCTAATCTTTTCAGCCCTAAATTATTTATAGGATGCTTATCATTAGGTAAATGTATAACCATTGTTGGGATACTAAATTTAAAACAATCATTTACACATTGCAAATAATTTTGGAATACACTTTGTCCATCCAAATTATCTAATGATAAAAAATTTTGTTCATGAACTGGTGTATGAATATTTTCTATATATAATCCAGCATTTCTAGCAAATTGAACATCCTTTTGATAACCAATCCCTCTACCGAATTTGTCGCTCCACCAAAGCATTACACAATCAAAACCTGCATTTTTAATCAATCTGTATCTTTCCTCAAAAGATACATCATATCCCAAACCATACCCAAAGCAATCATATATTCCTATCATGTCAACACCTCCGAAAATTCTTAGTTGTCGAGTTATTTTCCTTTACAATTCTTTCATCATGCACAATGATTCTGGCATTGAAACATAAGGACCATAATTTTCCATTTTATTAAATCCTACTTTTCGATATACATGACACGATTCTTGTAGCAATTCTCCAGTTTCAAGAATCAATTTCCTATATCCTAGTTCTTTCGCCCACTCGATTAATTCAAGAACCAGCTTGGTTCCTATTCCTTTTCCTTGGAATTCATCTCTGACAAATACTCTTTTCAACTCGGTTGCATTGTCGATATCACCGTACTGATATTCTCTAATTGCTCCAGCACCAGCGGCTTTTCCATCAATATACACAACTACAACCTCTTTTATCTCATCAAGCTGATTATACTGTTTATATTTATCTCTCTTAATAACTCTTCCTACTCGCCTATCTAAATCCATATCTAATAACTGACAGTTCTCGATAAAGTCTTCATTTGTCCCAGAACATCTAATAAATTCAATATCAGCCATATATAAACACCTCCTAAGTGAATAAAATTGGAATTTACCAAATCGACAAATTCCGGTTTGCATTTCTAATAGGATACCACAATCACACTTATATTTCTATCACATTTTCATTAATTTTTCCCTCACTCCGTTTTGCTCTGCCCTGTTGCCGGTTATACTATCGGCTCTTATTTTGAAATTTCCTTATAGAATTCTTTACACACTTTAATACAAAATTAGTAGACATTACCATCTTGCCCCGTAACATCTACTCACTTTGCTCTTTCGTTAAATTTATAACCCACTCCCCATACAGTAATGATATATCTAGGGTGTGCCGGATCAGGCTCTATCTTTCTTCTGATTTTGTTGATGTATGCTGTCATGTTCCGTTCATCATAAACATATTCATTGTTCCAGACAGCATCATATATTTGCTCTTTACTGAAAACACGTCCACTGTTCTGTGCCAACAGCATAAGAATTTCAAATTCTTTTCCTGTAAGTACAATTTCCTTTCCATTACGAAACACCTGATAATTTTCAGGTATAAGTTGTAAACCATCCAAAGAAAGTGACGTGTCTTCCTCTAAATCTATAGGCAATTGGTATCCATATTCATTCATTAAATGCTGAAGCTTAGATAAAAACCTCATCAACATTTTTCATCTGAATAAGCATTATGTCATTGATTTACACCGCCCCTTGTCATTTAAAGTGTTCTCCCAAACTAACATTCCTGTCGCATATCTTTTACCTTTTAATGTCCCAATTCCCGTCTATTTCTAAAAAATCTTTTGCTATCTCTTTAGAAAACAACAACCCATTGTCGCTATTTGTAAGAATAATTACATATTTATTCTGCAAAGGATATAGCACAAAAAGACTCTGAAATCCGGGATTAATGCCAGAGTGCCAATAAGTTTCTCCTTTGCTTTCAGATTCTATGGCAATACCCAACCCCCAACTATTAACAGCATCAATGTTCACAGCAGCAGAAAACATTTCTTTTACAGTTCCATCACTACTATAATATTCTTCTATTAGTTCCTGACAAAATATAGACATATCTTCACTTGTAGATTTTAGGGTATATGCACAGTTTGGTGCTTTTGCTACTATATCATTTGTAACTGGTATGCTAACAGGCATTGCAAATCCTAAACCCAAAATGAGAATTGCTTCTATTGGTATAATAGCATAAAAAATTTTAGTGCTTTTTCGGGTAAGGAATAAAGATACTCCCATAAATACAAAACATATTCCAAAAGCAAACACTACTTTTGATAACAAAACAAACAGAAAAAATGTGTTCACAATACCAGCTATAATAAAACAAACAATCAGGCTGATTTTATAGGAGAAAAATTGGAATCTTGTTATCTTCCTCATAACGAAAACAGCCAATAGAAGGACAATAAACACTATAATAAAAACAGTGAATATATATATTACAACCGAAGATAAATTCATATAAGGCGTAACTGTTCTGATATGCTCAAAAGTGCTGTTTTTCATCCCCAAAGGTTCAAAAACATAATATTTCGCTGCCTGTTCCATCGTCATACCACTGACACTTTCAATTACATTTTGCAGGTAAATATATCCCACTCCGGAATAACAAAATTTCTCACCGGGATTTGAATATATTTTCTTGTCAATGCCTAATTCAAAAGAAGCAGAAAAGCCCGACGTATGACATAATAATTGTTTTAAAGTTATATCATATAATCTTTCATCATTGGTAAGCAGATCAGAATCTAAAAAAGATGCGATTTTATCTTCAAGATTAAGTTTTCCCTCATCAACTAACTTTAAAGCGATATAAGCACTGAGCACCTTACCATTGGAAGCAAGTTCAAATACAGACTTTTCATTTATTCCATCACCATAATTCTGAAACATAATTTTATCATTTTCATAGTAAGCAATAGAATATCCATTTATATCATAACTACCTGCCATCAGGTCAGTTTCCTGTGTGCTGTGAACTGTAATCCCCATCAATAATCCAGATAAAATTATTATAAATGCTAACACTATTTTTTCATAAGTTACCTCTTTCATCATTTAGATTTTTTCCCAACAAAGACATGGTGCTAATATATAAACAGTGAATCAAGCTTTTCTCATTAAAAGCAACACTTGATTTCGGTATACTTTCTCCCAAATAACATTTGGAAAGAGTTACATCGCGTATAATGCCATCAAATGAAGCTATGATAAAAGCCAAAATCTCTTCTATCGGCATAACAGGCATAAAATACCCACTCTCTGCTCCCGTTATAATAATTTTTGACGCACATTGTGTTAAATAGCCAAAGGTTGATGAAGTGGTTACATTTTTGTTGATCCGTTCATTCCGCTCTGGATTATACGCAAAAAATGTACTAAGTTCAAAAAGAATTTTATTATAACTTATCAGCATATCAGAAAAATATTGTTCGGAAACCAAAAACAGATTGTGTAAAATAACATCCAATGAATTGCCGGATTCCATAATTTCATCTATTTGCTCAATGTAGTTTCCCTGTGTATTTGCCTTATCAATGAGCGCTGCAAGCACTAAATCAATATTATTAAAATATTTATATACTCCTCCCTGACTCATACCCGTTTCTGATACAATGTCTGTCATTGTAATATCATAGGCAGGTTTTCGCTTACACACTGCAAATGCAGCGTCTAAAATTTGGTTTCTTTTGTTTTCCAAATATTCATTTTTAACTTTTGGCATAGCATTCACCTCTAAATTTTATAAAAACGACGTTGTTATCGTTTTTATAATATCATAATTTTCCCTTGTTGGCAAGAAAAAACGATACCTTTATCGTTTATTTTTCTTATTACTATTAAATACTATCTAAATCTTGGAATAGCTAGAATAGCAAGCACTGCCCATGTCCGGACACATGGGCGAAATTCCCCATACTTTCCTACCGTCCGTATGATGAAATTTCCATAGGGAAGTATCCCTAACCCTCTTTGGCTTTCTTTCCGTTTTTTCTCTGCAAATCCTTGACCTATATCCGTAGATTTGCTACAATAGCACATGAATAATTCTATCCAAAAACAACTGAACAGACACGAAACCAGACTGTTGTAAATCGAACTTTTACAGCAGTTTTTTTGTGCCCAAAATTAGGAAAGGAAGTATCAGAAATGGCAAACAGGACACGCACCAACCGGAACGAATTTCACTTAAATGATAAGGAACAGTATATCTTAGACGAGAAGTTTAAACTGTCTGGCATGAAAAAGTTAGAAAAAATTCTTGCAGACAAGACCGTTTTCAGGTAAGATAATCTAAAAATCAGCAAAAAAATAGGAGTGCCGAAACACCCCTATTCTCCTAAACCCTCTTGCAAAATCCGCAGTGTTGGTTTATAATCATCATAGAAGCCGAAGGATATTGCACGTCCGACGGTTGTTCAATCGGAAACTTATAAAGCGTAAAAATTACGGATTACAAGGCTATCCTCTATTGCAGTAGAAGATAGCCTTTTCAGTGGAAAAAGCTAAGCGAACGGAACAATTTTAAAGCAGCGCGAGGTGTGTCAAAGGCATAATTATCCGAGATACATTATACAATAAACTACGACAGCAGGAGCATCAAAGTCACTGTCAACCCTTTACCCTTGCTTGAACATATAAGTTCACCGTTCATTTTAGCCATAAGTGCCAAAGCGATATACAGCCCCAGACCGCTGCCGTCTATGTCGGAATCTTTTACGTTCTTGCCACGGTAAAATTTGTTCATTATAAGATCAAGCTCGTCAGCCGGAACGCCCTTGCCGTAATCGGTGATCGACAGTTTCAGATAGTCTCCGCTCAAAGCACACTCAATGTCTATGGGAGTATCAGCATATTTATAAGAATTACCGATAATGTTTCCGATAACCTGCTCCATACGTTTTATGTCAATGTGTATCATACATTCGGGTATCGTACTCTTTCTCACAAGAGAACGTGTATCCGCCGCCCTGATGATGTCATACAGCACAGCCGCATTTTCATCAGTGCAGTTCACGGTCATCTCGCCAAGATCGTCAAGTGCAGCAGTCAGCAGATCCGTGACGAGAAGTTCCATCTGCTGTGTCTTCTTCTGTATGCCCTCAACCTTGCCAAGAACATATTTATCCTGTACTTTCAGACTCAGCACATCGCAGATCGTGTTGATACCCGTAATAGGCGTTTTCAGGTCGTGACTCAGCTCAGCAACAAGCTCTTTTTCTTTTCGTTTGAGTTCTGTTTCTCTGGCTTTTGATGCTCTCAATTCCTCACGCATGATATCAAAGCTCTCGGTGAAAGCCCCAAACAGATTGCTGTGCTCCATTTCAAGAGGACTGTCGAGATCGCCCATTGCTATCCTGCCTGCAAACTCTTTCATCTTGCGGAACGGCTTTAAGATGTTCCTGCTGATATACAGATAGAACGATACTGCCGCCGTTACCATGATAAGAAACAGCATTACAGCCGCACAGGTCAGTTGAGCAAAAGCCTTGTTATACTCCGAAAAAGACGAGTCAGGTATCGCCGCTGTTGCAAGAAATCTGTCACCGTCCGTCACCGCAAGACACAGATAACCGTTATTTCTTGATTTCGTGAGCGTTAAGTTTTCGCCCCCGGGATAGATGCAGAAACCCTCCGTATCAAACACAAGTATATCGGTATCGGGAAACTTTTCTTCAAGAATAGCAAGGCCATTCATATTCTCTCTTACTGTTTCAGCAATATCATTTTGCAGGACGATGTTTGGCATATATTTTTGCCTGCTCGTCATGACGAATATCCCGATACAGCAGGCAACGGTCATCGCAAGAAGAATAAGCGTTCTTCCGTACCTCATGACGTTTCACCCATGATATATCCTACGCCCCAAACAGTTTTTATGATCTTCGGCTCATTCGGGTCGGCTTCGAGCTTTTCCCGAAGATGACGGATATGCACCGCAACCGTACCCTCACCGATGTACTCGTCTTCCCACACATTCTGCAAGAACTCGTCCTTTGTTATGACCTTTCCTCTATGCTCCAGAAAATAAAACAGCATTTTGTATTCAAGAGCTTTCAGCGTGATCTGTTCTCCGTTTTTGCTTATGCAGTGCGACTGTGTATCAAGAAACAGACTACCAATGATCTGTATTTTTCTGCTGCCTGTCGTTATAGGCGATTCTTTCACGGCAGACTGTGTACTTTCGTATCTGTTCAGGATAGCCCTGACCTTTGCAAGGAGAATATTCATCTTGAAAGGCTTTTTGATATAATCATCTCCGCCGATATTAAGTGCCATAAGCACATCATCATCGCTTGTACGGGCACTGATGAAAAGAATAGGCATATTGTATTCGCTCCTTATACTCTTACACAGCTCAAAGCCAGACTTGTTCCCAAGATTTATATCTAAAAGCAGCAAAGAAACGGTGTTCTCCGCAAGGAAGTCCACCGCATTCTCATAGCTTGTGACATAAGCCGTTTTTATATCGAACGCATTAAAATACTCCGCCGTGTTTTCGGCAATGATCTCATCATCGTCTATCATCAGACACTTATAATCCATACTATCACTTCTTTCAGCCGATACCCACCTTTTCGCCGCTCTCGCCTATGAATACGATCTTTCCGCTTTCGGGAAGTGTCACATTGTTTCCATAGCCTTTCATATAGCTTGAGTAAACCACGTTATCAAACTTATCATAAATATAAACTGCTGCCTTTTCGGGGATATCAAGGGTAACGGACTTTAAGTCCATCTCACCTATTTTATACCACTTTGCCCGTCCCGTTTCAAGAGCTATTTCGTGAATATCCGCCGTAAGATCGTGAATTGAATCCTCACTTACCAGCGTCAAAGCCTGATCGCCCGTGCACAGGTATTCACAGCCGTTCTCGGTGAACACTTCAAAATCGGTCAGCTCCCGTCCTGCTTCGCCGGGTATCAGCACAAAGCCCTCAGCCTTATCTTCATTGGTAAAACTCACCGTCTTCATGATCATCTCACCCGTAAACTTCGCACAGCCGTTTATACCCTCGGGTACATTCAGCTTAACGCAGGGGCTTACATTGTAAAAAACGTTGGAATACTTCATGTTTGTCATGTAGTATTTTTTTCCGTTCCTCTGCATCCAAGCCTGCTGAACGCTGTCGCTGACGTTAAACTCTCCTACTCTTTGCAGATAGTAAGATGAATCTATATACCGTCCGAAGCCGTCGGCATAGGTATTTTCATACTTGCAGATATAGGTATTACCGTTCCTTTCGGTAAATGTGAGCAGTTCCTGATCGCCTGCCTGAACAAAACTATCCGAATCGGATTCACCGTCCATAAGCACAAAGCCGTCATCAGCAGTGTACATATACTGTTTTGTCTTGGGGTTTTCTGCTGTGATCTCGGTGATCTCCATATACTTCCCGTCGGGGAACTCCACCTTGAATATGCCGTCCTCTCTCGCATAGATATCCGCCATTTTCAGATATTTTTCCGGAACTTTGTCCGCTGTTTCCATTACTTTCGGTTCATCAAGAGTGACTGTTATGCCCTTTTGGGCAAGAGCGGAGATCATGAGCAATTCGGTCAGCATCGTTGCATTGCCGGAACCTGCGCCGTTCATTGTCACCGACACGCTTATCTGTTCATCGGGAGCTACCATAAGTCCTGCGTACTGATGTAACAGCGAACCGCCCTTGAACATGATCTGAACGTCCTCACTTGTCGTCCAGCTTTTGCTGACATCGACTGTATCCCAGCCGAGACCGAATGCATTCTCATATTTGTCACAGGCATTGTTCTTCTGCATTTCGTCCTTTGACGATTGTCTGAGCAAAGTCTCATCACCTTTGAAGAATGCCGTGCCGAATTCGCAAAGCTCCGGTGCTGTGGACATGATGCCGCCCGAGCCGAATGCCATACAATAGTCCGTATCATACGGTATACCGCCGACAAAGATATTTGCCGTATTCTTACTGCCGTACATTTTTGCAGCCGTTCCGGTGTTTTCAAGTTTGAGCGGCTTTGAGATATGATTCTCCACATAATCGGTAAAACTTTCACCGCTGACACGTTCCACCACGATCTCAAGCAGTGTGAAACCGTCATTGCTGTAAGTCGCAAGTGTTCCCGGATCAGCTTTCAGACGTGCATTTTTCAGATGTCCGATGAATCTGTCATGATATGTCGTGTCAACATCATCATAGAGTATCATATCATCATATACCATTCCCATAAGCCCGGAAGTGTGATTCATGAGCATTCTCACAGTGATATCTTTATATCGCTCGTCCTGCATTGTAAATTCGGGGACATAATCCGTCACGGGAGCGTCAATGTTGAGCAGTCCCTGCTCATAAAGCTGTAATGCCGCAGTCGTACAGAATATCTTGCTTACCGAGCCTATTGCTGAAACGGTATCGGCTTTTATCTCTGTCTGTACAGGTGTCATTTCCTTGTCTGCACCGTAAACTGCCGTAACGGGTGTCGCCACCGGTATCATGACCGCTGCTATTGCTGCTATTGCTGCTATTGCCGCTGTTATCCTCTTCATAATATTATTCCTCCCGCTTTATTCGGTCATAAGCTCTGTTACAGAGATCTTCTTTATCCTGCCCGCACCGACATATGCACAGCCGAAGCAGAACAGTATCATAATTATAATTGTAACGATCATCATGGGGATATTGATGGGTGTTGTTCCGACCATAACGTCCGTTACCAAATGAAACACAGCCGCTGCACCGACAGTGCCGAGGATAATTGCCACGATCACAGCGGGCATGATACGCATTGCAAGCTGTACCATAAGCTCCTTTGTGGTGTAGCCGAGTCCGAGCATGATACCAAGTTCTTTTCTCTGCCGTCTGACAGCCTGCTCCATAAGGGCTATGATAATGATAGCTGAAACGACTGCTGCGATACCCATAAGTGACCAGGATGTCAGGCTGATCGTGCTGAAAATACCGCCCATCTGCGTCTGCAGGACATGTTTGATGTCCTGCACACTTTTGATAGCAAAGCTCTCGCTTGAACCCGATATAGTCTTATCGCCGATCTGTATCGAGTATTCGATATGATCTGCACCGTGATTGGCGAGATACTCTGCAATCAGCCGATCGGCTTCTGCACTCAGTCGTTCCTCGGCGGTATCGCCGATGCTTTCTGTTTTACGGGTATCAGCCACTGATCTGCCGTAGGTCTGCATAAGCAGTGTCTGAAACTCTGCCCGATCCGTTTTGTCCTCAAGGTATATCTCTATCGCAGAGGGGCGGTAAGTGGGCATGATACGTTTTAAAGCCTGTTCGGTAATATAGAGATTCGTTCCGTCGTTGGACATGCTTGGAACTAATCCACAGATGATGTAATTCTTTTTTACCCTGTTACATTCGAGGGTAAGATCGTCACCGACCTTCAGGCTGTGCTGGGTAGCGAACAGCTTTGAAACAGCGATCTCATTGTCATGTTCGGGAAGTCTGCCTGCTGTTGCCTGAATGTTCTCGCACTGAGAAAAATCGGGATAGGATACCGGCGCAAGACAACTCTCACGGTCAAAGGCATAGAGAGACATCCATTCGGACAGATCAAGAGAAAACGAACCTGTCTGCACACGTTTTACACCCTGCATCTCGCTTATTCTTTCCGCAAGCTCCTCAGTGTTGGCGGAGTGCATAACGGTCACTATTTGGTCGGGCATTTCCTCTCCTGTCAGCCTTGCAGCAGCTTTCAGATCAGAGGCGAACAGGTCGGCGATCAGGATACCTGCGACAGCGGCAAGTGCCGAAACAGCTATGCAGACAGTAAGACTGATATTCTGCTTCATATTATCGAAAAAGCCTTTCAGGGCAAGGCGAAGATGCACGCTGTTTTTAGTATTCCTGAGCGGAAACCGGTTTTTGCCGAAATGATGAACAGCTATTCCTTTACGGAAAGCCTGCACAGGGGGATATTTCTTTACTGCCAAAGCTCTCGTATGTGCGATTACTCCCACAAAAATAAGGATAGTCAATGCCGTCAGCAGTATCGGGAGCGGAAAGATATGCAGACTGCCGTGATGTCCCGAAAGTGTTTCAGCGACTCTGTGCAGTACAGGCAGCAGCGCAAATGCACCGCCCGCGCCGATAATAACGCCTGCAAGGGCTGTCATAAGATACTCCGCGGTATAGGAAAGTGCGATCTCCTTTGATGTATAACCGAGTGCTTCCAATACGCCGATAGACTGTATCTGATCCTGTATATCGCCTGCGATACGGAAACGTATCATAATAGCGGCGGCAATGAATATAACAACCGCCATAAACAGCATGATACCAATGACAATCTCCGAGAAAACAGCACTTTTCTGTTCCAGATTTTTATACAGAAGGCTCAGAATATTATATCCGATATCTTTGCCTGTCTGTTCTTCGACTCTGTCATAAAATTTTAAATATATATCCACACAGTCATCAAGCGGATCGCAGTCGAACAGCACCATTTCATACTTGCCTATTATGGTCATCAGAGAAACATAGTCGCTGTCCGAAACGATCATCTGGAAACCCATACCGGTTGCGGGCATAAAAATAGATTCATAAAAACCTGCAACTGTAAAGGAGAACAGCTTTGTTCCGTAAATTATGTTAAAAGTGTCGCCCTCACTGAGCTTTGATGCAAGGGATTCTCTGCCTGCATAGGGCAGATAGATCGGGTGTTCAAGTGCCGCTATCTCCTCATCGGTGAGGGTCGTTTCTATGGGAGAGCGCTCTATGTTCTCTTCCAGCTCCTTAGTCACGAAACTCATATACAGCGACTGTTCCTCGCCTTCATTGTCGAGGTATTTCGTTGCTGTACTGAACAGAACACGGACATGATCGATATCCGTTACCCTCTCATCTTCACGAAGCAGCCGGATGAAACTGTCATTGTAATAATCCTCTTTGATATAAAGCGCATTTTTATGTACAGCATACTCATCTGCCACACGAGGGAATATGCTCGTCATATCAATGCTGCCCGCTATCGCCGCCGAAGTGATAGCCATACAGAACACGATCAGCAGAGTAAGAAGTATCGTCTGTTTCTTGTGCTTTTTAATATTTGCAAAAGAAAGTCTGAGTATCTTTTCCATATTACCACCCCATTTCATCGAGGAATCTCTGCAAGCCCTCTTGTCTGCCCTTGATATCATTTGTGCCGAATGACGGCATTTCATGTTCGCCGATCACAGCACCGTCACGAAGATATATCACCCTGTTTCCTCTGAGAGCAGTTTTCATGTCGTGCGTCACCATTACAATGCTTTGTCCTTTCGAGTTCAGTTCCGTGAAGATATCAAGAACGTCACGGCTCGAAGCCGAGTTCAGACTGCCTGTCGGCTCATCAGCAAAAAGTATCTTCGGGTCATTGATGATCGCTCTTACGATGCCGACCCTCTGGCACTCACCGCCCGAAAGCTGGTTCGGGTATTTATCCCACAGCTTTTCGCCTATACCGACCTTTTTGAGAAGCTCCTCGGTCTTTTTCACAAGCTCGGGGGTGTTCTTCTGTATCACAAGTGCACCTGTCATGATATTATCGAATACGGTCATGTTTTCGAGCAGATAGATACTCTGAAAGACAAATCCACAGTTTTCACGTCTGAACACAGCAAGCTGATCGTTGGTATATTTCGATATATCCTTGTCACCGAAGAAGACCCTGCCGAGGGTTGGGGTATCCATTCCCGAAAGTGCATAAAGCAGAGTGGATTTGCCCGAACCCGATGCACCCATTATAATAGTGAAGTCCTTTTCCCTGATCTCAAGATCAAGATTCTTGATGATATGCTGCTGCAAGCCGCCGTTTGAGAATGATTTGCACAATTTATCGGTATGAAGAATTGTACTCATGTTTATCCCTCCATAGTGATTGAAAAGAAGTTTGTGTTTCTATGGTATTATTATACATCATGTTTCGAAAAAGTCTTTATCTGTTTACTATTTGTTTCTTATCTGTTTATTAAATGGACAGTAAGGAACAATAAAAAAGCATTGCCATCCGTTATAGAAAACAATGCTCATATCATGTTTCTATTCCTGAACCTCTCATCAGAGCCACGCTGTCCTTGAAGCCTGCCTTGTATGCAGCTCTCATCTCGGCGGCAGCAGTTTCACTTACGATGTCAAGGAGCTTGTGGAAGGTCGTGAGCTGTGCTTCGGTCAACGACTCTTCAAAGGGTATGCAGAGCTTGTTATACTCTTGAACGCAATTATTTGCCGCAATTTTCTTGAAAGCAGTAAGCGTTCAAGAGTCCATACATTTCATTTTCGGCAAATATGAGTGTTAACGAGTATAAACTCGTCTGAAAACTCAGCGGAGTGCAGATCACCCCTGTCTGTAGTTGTAAATTGTATCAATCATTTGCATTCGTCCTTTCGGTTTTATCGTAAAACCAACTGTCCGAACTTTACAAATTATTCGTTGTTAATGTGTTGCATCTCGGATTTTGCAACGGGAAAAAGCACAAAGAAAGTCGCCGTCGCCGAGAAAATTATCGACAATGCACAGCAGGATTATTCCGCTGCAATACGGACATTTACTGCCACCGGAGCGGGTGGAAATCAGCGTGTACCACTCGTGTCCCTTGCTGCATTTCCACCATACTTTTTGATTGGCAAACGGTGTAACCATAGTAGGCAACAGCGGATAGTTTTTCTCCGACCATTCAGCGGCTACCGTCGGCATTTGGGAAGCAAGGTCATTAAATCCCTCCATCACCTTATTGTGAGAGCAGTACAGGCAGCCAGTACCGTTTATTGTTCGGCTTTTTATTGTAGCCTCCCATTCGTGACCGTGCCTGCACTTCCATATCACTTTCTTATGTGAGCCTATAGAAACCTCTGTCGGCTTTATCTCATTCTTTTCAGACCATTCCTGTGCTAATTCAGGTTTTAATTTGGCTAAATCGTTGATTCCCTCAATTACCCTTGCCCCTGAGCATATAGGGCAGTTCTCGCCTTTTGAACGAGCTTTAACGCTTGTCTGCCATTCGTGACCGCAGGCAGCTTTCCACCAAACGATTTTATTTGAACCATAGGTTATTTTATCCGGTGTAAGCGGAAGATTTTTGTCTGACCACTCACGCACAAGCTCCGGGTGCATAGCCGCTAAACTGTTGCTCATAATAAATCCTCGACCTCCTTTGCAAATATATTGTATTGGAAATCAGGGAAAACTTGTAGTTTGCGACCGGATACATCGTACAACGCAAAAAAGACCTTGAGAAGTGTTATCCTCTCAAGGTCTTAATCTTAGAAATTATGCGATTTTTTCACCTCTGCACAAAATCCTGCACCATTTGATGTAGAGATGTATTTTGCAAAGCTCTTTTGCTTGATAAATTGTCCTGTATCGTCCCGAAGTGTCCCATACTGTCGGAAACTCAGTTCAAGGATTTCATTGTCGGGAACAGCAACACATCCCGAATCGCCGGTGAATTTGTCAAGAGCATTACCAGACGGTCAATTCCGTATCCGATTCCTCCCGTTGGCGGCATGCCGATACTTAATGCATTTAAGAAATCCTCATCCGTATGGTTTGCCTCGTCATCTCCAGCAGCAAAGGCTTCCTCCTGAGCAGCAAAACGCTCTCTCTGGTCAATGGGGTCATTTAATTCTGAATATGCATTTGCCATCTCACGCCCATAAATGAACAATTCGAACCGCTCTACATAGTCTGGGTTTTCCGGTTTTCTCTTGGTCAATGGAGAAATGTCTACCGGATGATCCATCACAAAAGTAGGCTGAATCAGTTTCTCTTCCACAAATTCTTCAAAGAAGAGATTTAAAATATCACCTTTGGTATGTCTCTCTTCATACTCTATGTGGTGTTCCCTGGCTAACTTCTTTGCTGCCTCTGTATCAGCCACCTGATTGAAATCCACACCTGCATATTTTTGAACCGCATCAATCATCGTGATACGCTCAAAGGGCTTTCCTAAATCTATCATGGCTTCTGCATATGGAATCGTTGTGGTACCACAAACTTCTTGGGCTACTGTGCGGAACATATTTTCTGTTAAATCCATCATTCCATAATAATCCGTGTATGCCTGATATAATTCCATCAAAGTAAACTCCGGATTATGTCTGGCATCTGTTCCTTCGTTGCGGAATACACGCCCGATTTCGTAGACTCTTTCCAAGCCTCCTACAATTAATCTCTTTAAATACAATTCTAAGGAAATACGAAGCTTTACATCCTCTGCCAAAGCATTGTAATGGGTCTCAAATGGTCTTGCTGCTGCTCCGCCGGCATTAGATACAAGCATAGGTGTCTCCACCTCCATAAATCCCTGACCATCTAAGAAGCGGCGAATACTGCTTAGAATCTGGGAACGCTTGCGGAAAGTCTCCTTCACATCACTGTTCATGATTAAATCCACATATCTCTGACGATATCTGATATCCGTATCTGTGAGACCATGAAATTTTTCCGGCAGAATCTGCAGACTCTTAGACAATAACACTACTTCTGATGCATGTACTGACTTTTCGCCGGTTTTTGTAGTAAATACCGTTCCCTTCACACCAACAATATCACCAACATCATATTTTTTAAAGTCCTTATAAGATTCTTCTCCAATACTATCTCTTGCCACATATACCTGAATATTTCCCTGCAAGTCCTGAATATTGCAAAATGAAGCTTTTCCCATCACACGCTTGAACATCATACGCCCTGCAATAGTTACTTCCTTATTTTCTAAAGTTTCATAATTGTCCTTGATTTCCTGACTATGATGTGTCACATCATACTTTGTAATTTCAAATGGATTCTTGCCTGCTGCCTGTAAGTCCGCCAACTTATCCCGGCGAACCTTTAATAGCTGGTTGATATCCTGTTCCTTTCCTTGTTGATTCCTCTGTTCCGCCATGTTCTATACCTACTGTTCCTTTCCTGTTATTTTCTACCATATTTCCACAGAAATTATCTATGTATTTCCAATTCTCGAAATCCTATTCTATCAAATGCTTTCTAATTCAGTAAAACATAAAACCAATTACTATAGACGAAAAGATTCCGAATGCTGCACAAATTTTTGTGTCAAAGAAAGACACTATTCCAGTGTGCTAGCATAATTATAATTTCGTGACTATTTAGTACCTTCATAGTTACAAGCAAAGAACCATGCAAAATTGTCTACGGCAATGGTTCCTTGCCTATTATATCCATTTTTTCTTATGGTCTGTGCAATAAATGCACAGACCTACTGAACCGTTACATAATTTCTATAAAGTCTATACAATAGAGAATCATATCTTAAAAGTATTACCTCTTTTTTGGAAAAGTGTTCCCACTAACTCTACAAACTGGAATTTTGTCGAATTGTCCAACGGTACTATTCTACCACAAGAACACGCACAATTCCATTAAATTATGCTTAAACTTCCTTTGCCTTATTCTTCGCAATCATCATCTGCCTTGCCCCTTCTCTCTGTTCTGTGCTAACCTTTTCTGCAAAATACTCCCTCTTTGCCATAAGTTCCTCATGCTTATCCTTTCGTGCCGTTCATCTTCAATCATGTAGTTGGTTTCATATAACTTCATTTAATAATCATTCTCTTTTCAAATCCACCAAGCATGCCCAAAATCCCCATTACAAAGAATATAAGACCTTTATACCACATACCCTCCTTTTCATTCGCATCGATTACTTTTAATTGATATTTTGTCGAAACCATTTGATTGAGTTTCGTTGTATCACGGATACCGGTACAATAAATGAGTCCTTCCGTAACTGAATCATCGTACACATTTTCTGGGAATTTTAACTTTTCGATTCTTCCGTATACATGATATGTTTTTGTTTCACTGTCGATTAACTGCTGGAACTCCTGCTGAAATTCAGGCGGCACGACCAATTCTATATAATATTCTTTGTTTTCCCCCATCGCAACAAAGTAATGGTTATCCGAGGTAAACGCATCGGTAGTGCAGATGGGAGAGTATCCCTCCTTCAATAATCCTTTGTGATACTTTCGCAATAGCATTTCATAAGAGATATCATATTCGATATAGTCATCCGCATGTATTTTCGATTTATCATAAACATTTTTTATATGGCTTTTGTTTTGTTGACGAATCAGCCCTTTCACCGTAAATATGCCTCCGACAATACAAATCAGAAAGGAAATTATTGTAAATTTAGAAATATAATATGCGTATGCGTATTTTTTCAACCTTCCCACCCCATATTTACCAGTGTTACATTAGTTCTCTATTACTGTTTTCTCCGCTTCCGTCCGCATAATATCATATTTCTGTGGTGTTTCGCTAAGTTCGACATACATTTATGTTTACAAAATATTCATTTACTATTTGTTTTAGAAATTCATAAATGCCTCTTTAAACCCCGATTTGTTTAATCTATTATTTTTGAAAATGGGTTCTTAACCATTTTTATTCGGGAAGGACTTAACTGCGAGGAACAACAATGCATCCCGAAGCGCTCGTGAATTTGTCAAGAGCATTACCAGACAATTGATTCCTTATCCGTAACAGTTCAGATACCTGAACTGTTACTTGCAAAAGCCCATTTAAAATCTGCTCCGCAGATGGGGCTTTTGCCTGCTTTTGCTATATTTTCGTACGGTCTGTGCAGTAAATGCACAGACCTGCCTGAACTGTTACCCTTATCCGGCACGCTGAATTTCTAAAACTCTGTACTGGATCATGCCCACCTGTGTTTCTACTTCAACCACATCACCCACTTTGGAGCCAATTAATGCACGCCCTACTGGGGATTCATTGGAAATCTTGCCCTGTAAGCTGTTTGCTTCGGTGGAACCTACGATTTTAAATTCTATCTCCTCATCATATTCCATATCGAACACTTTCACAGAGCAACCCACATTAATTTTGTCTAAGTCTACACTGTCTTCCACTACAACCTCTGCATTCTTTAAAATCTTTTCGATTTCCTCAATTCTTGCTTCGATATCTCTCTGCTCATCTTTGGCTGCATCATACTCGGCATTTTCAGATAAGTCTCCCTGTTCTCTGGCTTCCTTAATCTTCTGTGCCACTTCTTTTCTTCTTACGGTTTTTAAGTCTTCCAGTTCATTTTCTAAGCTCTGTAAACCTGCATATGTTAAAAGATTCTTCTTCTCGCTCATTGCTTTCTTCCTTTCAATGGGTGCCTCCACCCTTTCTTGCTATTTCACAGTCATAATATTATAAAACACCTACATCCATTCGTCAAGTAATTGTTGCAAACTCTCCATGGATTCTGCATTGTTGACCGCTGCTCTGAGAGCTGCGGAATGAGGCAGTCCTCCAGTATACCAAGAGATATGTTTTCGCATCTCACGGACAGCCGTGTATTCTCCCTTATATTCCAGTTGAAGCTTGGCATGTCTTTGTATCATTTCTTTGATTTCTTTTGGTGTGGGTCTGGAAAGTACCTGTCCTGTCTCCAGATAAGTAACCAACTCTTTGAAAATCCAAGGATTACCTCTGGCTCCCCGTCCCACCATTATTCCGTCACATCCCGTTTCCTGAAGCATTCTTTTCCCGTCTCTTGGAGTAACAATGTCACCATTGCCAATGACAGGAATGGATACACTTTCCTTTACCTGACGGATAATATCCCAGTCTGCCTTGCCGGAATAATATTGTTCTCTGGTTCTTCCATGAACTGCAATGGCTGCAGCTCCCGCATCCTCCAAGCGCTTTGCCATCTCCACTGCATTAATGCAGGTATCATCAAAGCCCTTGCGGATTTTTACGGTAACAGGCTTTTGAATGGACTTTGATACATTTTTCACAATCTCGGCAGCCAGTCTAGGATTTTTCATCAATGCGGATCCTTCCTGATTGTTCACTACCTTTGGCACAGGACAACCCATATTGATATCTAAAATGGAAAAGGGGCGTTCCTCAATTTTCTTTGCCATTTCTGCCATAATGATGGGGTCCGAGCCAAAGAACTGCAAGGATACAGGACATTCTTTCTCATGAATTTCCAAAAGGTCATAGGTGTTTTTGTTATTGTAATAAATTGCCTTGGCACTGACCATTTCCATGCAAATAAGCCCTGCTCCCATTTCCTTGCACAGCAGGCGGAAAGGCAGATCCGTTACCCCTGCCATGGGTGCCAGCACCACATTGTTTTCCAGCGTTACCTTGCCAATTTTCAACTTCATAAGTCACCTATTCCACATTTTTGTTATAAATAAGACGTAGCCCCTGTAAGGTCAGCATTTGGTCATAATAGTCAATGCTGTCGGTTTCCTGGGCAATAATTTTGCCAAGACCGCCAGTGGCTACGGTTTTCACCTCTTCAAAGCCACATTCCTCTTTCATCTTCTGAATAATGTATTCCGTCTGTCCAATCTGCCCATAAAAAAGACCTGCCTGCATACTGCTGATGGTCTCCTTCGCCAGAATGGTTTTGGGCTTGCAGATTTCTATTTCCGGCAGCTTGGCTGCCTTCTCCCACAAAGCCTCCCCGGCAGTACGCACACCCGGTGCAGTGATTCCTGCTAAAAAACTTCCGTCTTCTGACACCAAGTCATAGGTGGTGGCAGTTCCAAAATCCAGCACAATCACAGGTCCGCCATAAAGTTCATAGGCTGCCACCGCATCCACAATACGGTCTGCACCTATTTGTCTTGGATTTTCTGTTGCAACCCGAATGCCGGTCTTTACGCCTGGTCCCACAATCAAAGGGGACTTTCCAAAATATTTTACAATGGCATTGTGAAAAGAATGCATCACATTGGGCACCACCGATGCCACAATTATGCCCTGAATATCCTTTACACTGAGTCCATTATGTTCTATCATATTACAAATATTAATTCCGTATTCGTCTGAGGTTCTTGGAAACTTGGTGGTTAAGCGAAAGGTTGCCACCAAATTATCCCGTTGAAAAACACCTAATGTAATGTTGGTATTTCCAATATCTACTACTAACAGCATCTGCTACTCCTCTCCAGCTAAAAGTTCACTGATATCTTTATGTAAAATAAAGGTCTGATAAAACAGTTCAAGGGATTCAAAGAGTTCCCGCTTGGTATCCTGGAGCCGCTTCACTTTCAATACACTTCCAATCTCATCATAGAGGATATCCTCCTCATCCGCCTCCGTTTCCATGGATAAATTGCCTTCCTCATCAAACACAAGGCTGAACACACCACCCACCTCTTGGGTAAACATCACAGACAATATCTGCAGTTCCTCTTGTATACTCTCCGGCAATGCATGAAATCTCTGATTAAAATAATATTTCTGCTCATAAGTGCTGGCGGCACACAATACATTTTCTTCCTTATACATATCCATATATTCCTCTTACCGATACCTCGCCGGAGTACACTTGAATGATTTCACCGTCCCGTTCCACCAAAAGTTCACCCTTTTCGTTGATTCCTCTGGCAATCCCTGTGTATTCTCCCTTAGGGTCTAGCACCCGCACACTGGCATCCATATTTACTAAAAATTTCTCATAGTCCTCTTTCAGACCTTTCATAGTATGACTTTCCATAAATTTCTCATAGTCTGCCTCAAAGTATTCCATTGCCTTGGCAACTACCTTGGCTCTTGGGAGAGTCAGACCGGTTTCTAAACGCAGAGAAGTTGCCTTTTCCTTAATATCTTCTGAAAATTCTGTCATATTCACATTAATTCCCACACCGATAATTGCAAAATGAATACTGTCCATATCTGCACTCATTTCCGTTAAAATACCGGTGATTTTCTTTTTGTGCAGCACTAAATCATTGGGCCATTTGATCTGTACCCCCTCCTGACCATCCGGCAAAGAGTACAGCTCCTGAAAAGTTTTTGCAAGGCTTAATGCCATTACCAAGGTTATGGTGGAAGCATCTGCCGGATGAACTGCGGGCTTCAGCAGCAGTGTCATATAGATTGCTTCTCCCTGCGGCGAATCCCACATTCTTCCTCTCCTGCCTCTGCCCGCAGTCTGCTTTTCCGTAATTACCAACGTACCCTCCGGCATATTTTCTTTGTATGCCTGCTTTGCCCTAATGTTGGTAGAATCCATTTCCTTCTGGAATATAATGTGTCCTGCCATGTACTTGGTATGAAGATACCGTTTAATTTCTTCCCCATTCAGCACATCTGACGTTTCCCGCAGAAGATAGCCGCGATTGCGCACTGCCCCAATATCATAGCCCTCCTCCTTTAGACTATTAATATTTTTCCAGATGGCCGTTCGGGATACCTGAAATTTATTGCACAACTCCTGACCTGAAATATAATCTTGTGAATTTCTTAACAAATGAAGTATCTCTGATTTCAGTTCCAAACTTTTTTCCTCTTTCTCTAATTATACTGCCACAAAAACAGCAATCAGAAACAATGCAATGCCCATACCAAAGCACAGAATTGCCAGCCATTTGCGCTGACCTGCCAGCTTTACTCCCCACATACAATTCATAAATGCAGCCACCAAAAGAATTACCGGAAACATATAGGTTTTTACCTGTCCTTTCCAGAATGTAAATACAAAAGCCACAAGAATGAAAACTCCTGCCCACAGGTTTACATTGTCTATGGTGTTTCTATCATGCTCTGTCAGTTTATTATTCATTGTCCTCACCAAGAGTTGCCACCATCACTGCCTTAATGGTATGCATACGATTTTCCGCTTCGTCAAACACCAGTGACTTCTCCGACTCAAAAACCTCTTCTGTCACCTCATTTCCCTTCACTGCCGGCAGACAATGGAGGAATACCGTACTGTCCTTGCCAGTGCGGTTCATAAGCTCTGTGTTGATCTGGTAATCCTTCAGCATGGCAATACGCTCTGCTGCCTTGTCCTCTTCTCCCATGGATGCCCATACATCTGTATATAGCACATCTGCATCCCTGACTCCCTCTAAGGAATCCGTAATGGTGATGCTGCCGCCGGATTCTTTTGCATATCCCTTTGTGAGCTCAACCAATGATTCCTCAGGCCAAAGCTCCTTTGGTGCTACAATGGTGAAGTGAAGTCCCAGCTTTCCAGAACCAATCATCAGGGAGTTTGCCATGTTATTGCGTCCGTCCCCTAAATACACAAAGTGAATACCATTTAAGTATCCAAAATGCTCCTTCACTGTCAAAAAGTCTGCCAGAATCTGGGTGGGATGATAATCATCCGTCAAACCGTTCCATACGGGCACACCACTGTACTTTGCCAGTTTTTCCACAGTGCTGTGCTGAAATCCGCGAAATTCAATTCCGTCAAACATTCTGCCCAAAACTCTAGCAGTATCCTCTACGCTTTCCTTGTGCCCTAGCTGGATTTCATTCTTCCCTAAGTATTCCGGATGCCCCCCCTCGTCATTACAGGCAACGGTGAAAGAGCAGCGTGTTCTGGTGGATGGCTTTTCAAAAATCAAAGCAATGTTCTTGCCCTTAAGACTATTTCCTAAAATGCCCTGCTTTTTCTTTGCCTTTAAATCTGCTGCCAGATCAATCAAATACATAATCTCCTCGGGTGTAAAATCCTTTAATGTTAAAAAACTTCGTCCTTTTAAATTCATGATTCTTCCTCCTGGTCTATTGATTCCTGCTTTCAGTCACTGATTCTTGGTTCACTTCCCCCACAGGTAACTGGTTCAACAATACTGCCAAAAAAGCGGGAGCGATATCTTTCTGTTCCCAGCGTTCTTTTATGGCTGTAATCATCTCTTCTATTTTGTAAATATGATATCTTGGCAGCTTACAAAGTCTCGCTGCCTGTTCCACCATAAATAGATATAAATCCTTATAGTCATAAGCCTTCAGTTTTAATGTTTCCGCAATCACTCCTAATGTATGCTCAAAATAGATGCGGTAGACAGAACCTTCCTGCTTTGGTGCATAAGCTTCATTCACATACTGCATTACTTCTATATTAATATTGATAAGCCGTTTGACATAATCGCACTCTTTTTCCGATTCATCAATATAATACATCTTTCCAGCCAATCCGTAAAGATATCTTTTTGCATCAAAATACCCTGTTCTCAAATTTTTTACACTTTGGCGGCTGTTGAAATTCAGCATATTTCCAAGGTTCACTCTGGGCTGAATACTGGAAATATGCACTCCTTCGGGGATTTCCACCGGCTTGTACCGACCCAAACCGAAAATGCGCAGCAAAATAATATCCTGATAACCTCGCTTAATGAGAGAATCTAATGGTACATTGTTGAACATGCCGGGATCCATATAGCTTTTGCCATGAAGCTTTTCCTGCTTAAATACCGGAAGGTAAGCACTTGCCAGAAGATAGTCCGGCAAAAGACCATCCTCCAATTCTCTTACATCCACATCCAATTCTTTTTTGTCCGTCCGACAGAAGGTATGCAGGAAAAAAGCGATGTTCCCTGTTTTAATCTTCTCCTCGTCAATGAAATCAGCGATCAATTCCTTCAACGGTGTAATATCAGCTCCGCCCTCTACGGTGTATTTTAACACCGCATGAATCCAGTCCAGTAATGTTCCCTCCTGACTAAACAGTAAATCGGCTTTTTCCTGCTCCACCTCCATTACCCGAGAGTGGCTGATATGGCTCCAGATATCTTCTGCTCTCTCTAAATCTCCCATACAGATAAGAGCAGCATTTAAGGCGCCCACAGAGGTACCTGCCACTGCATTGATCTTCATTCCCACTTCCCTTAAAGCGTGCCAAGCACCTATCTGATAGGCTCCTTTGGCACCACCGCCCTCCAGACAGAGGGCATATTCTTTGTTTAAATCTATTTTTAATTCCATGTTTCTCCCTCTTATGATGTAATTCAGCCGGCTCTAAGAGCCGGCTTCCTATACAATTATCCTGTTTCATAGCAACCCATTCTCTAATGAGCAAAATGCGGCTGCGACAGCAGACGCAAGAGTGCGATGGCACGGTTTTTTATCATTTTCTTAATCATACAAAATTATACTACTTAACCAGCTCCACCACAGATTTGGCAAGCCCTGCAACTCCCTGAATTTCCGACGGAATAATAATCTTGGTTGCCTGACCGTCTGCCGCCCGCTCGAATGCTTCTAAACTCTTAAGCTGCAATACTGCCGAATCGGGAGCTGCTTCTTTCAAATAACGAATACCATCTGCATTTGCCTGCTGCACCTTCAGAATGGCCTCTGCTTCACCCTCTGCCTCACGAATCATGGCTTCCTTCTTTGCCTCTGCACGAAGGATGGCTGCCTGTTTCTCTGCCTCTGCCTGAAGAATCTGCTCTTGTTTACGCCCTTCTGCCACCAAAATGGTGGATTTCTTCTCACCTTCCGCACGAAGAATGGCTTCTCGGCGTTCTCTGTCTGCCTTCATCTGTTTTTCCATGGCTTCCTGAATGGTGGCAGGGGGTATGATATTCTTCAGCTCCACACGATTTACCTTAATGCCCCATGGGTCTGTCGCCACATCAAGAGAAGCACGCATTTTCGTATTAATGGTTTCTCTTGAAGTTAATGTCTGATCCAATTCCAAATCACCAATAATATTACGAAGGGTGGTGGCAGTCAAATTCTCGATTGCCATAATTGGATTTTCCACACCATAAGTAAAAAGCTTTGGATCGGTAATCTGGAAAAATACCACCGTGTCAATCCGCATGGTAACATTATCCTTGGTGATTACCGGCTGTGGTGCGAAATCCACCACCTGTTCCTTTAAAGGCACTTTTTTTGCCACACGGTCAATAAAGGGAATCTTCACATGAAGCCCCACCGACCAGGTGGATTGATAACCGCCTAAACGCTCTAAAATATAAGCTTCTGCCTGAGGTACCACCTTAATATTTGATATCAGCACCAATAGTATAATAATTGCAAATGCAATAAACACATAAAATGACATCTGATCTCCTCCTTACATCTTTTTCTTATTATTTCTGTTATACCTTGGGTTTTACAAATGCCTTCACACCCTTAATCTCTACCAGTTCAACTTCTGTGCCCTTTGGAATCACACACTCATCCACACTTCTGGCAGTCCATTCCAGTCCATTCAGCACAATCTGCCCTTCCCCCTTCAAATTGTTAATCTCTTCTGTCACCACTGCATGTTTTCCAATTAAATCATCAATGTTGGTTTTCGTCCGCTTGAAATTCAGGTGTTTCAATGCCAGCGGTCTTGTAACAAGCAAAAGTGCAAAGGATACTAATAAAAACACCACCAACTGAATCTGAAAAGGCACTTGAAAAAGTGCAAGCAAAAAGGCAACTATGGCTCCTCCTGCAAACCAAATGGTGGCAAGCCCCATGGTAGCCAGCTCAATAACTATCATTACAATCAAAACAATCAGCCACATTATGGCAAGTTCTTTCATATCCTTCCCTGCCTCCCTTCTTTCTATTCTCTTATATCATACTATATTTCTCTTATCACTGCAAGCAAAAAGAACCCGGCATACCGCCGGGCTCCCATAACAATTCTATTTATATATTCCATATTAATAGTTATCACTTTTTTTAATCCTTCTACCAGAATACATGGTTACCAATTACGGTTCCGGAATATCCTGAGGATACGGAACGGAAATGTGTTGCTCCGCCTACATAATTCACACCTGACATGGCAGTCTGAGCAGCCTGAATACAAGAACTGCTGATACCTCCTGCAATCACACCTGTCATGGTACCATTGGTTGCCGGTGGGAACTGTCCCGGTGCAGTGATAACTGCATAAATACTTCCTGGATAACTTCCGCTGTTTACACGATTTAAGATAACATTTCCTACTGCTACCTTGCCTTCAAAGCATTCATTGCCTGCCTCACACTGAATGATGGCAGCTAACAATGATACATCATCGGATGAAAGGGCAGTTGCCTTTCCCTGAGTGGCGCCACCTTCTTTGGAACCACCTTCCTGGGCAGCCGCTTCTTTCTGTACCTCTGCCTCAATGGCTGCTCTGGCTGCCATCTCCTCCTCAATGGTTACGGCAGAACCAAAGGAATATTTTACTTCTGCATAATCAAGGGAAATATATCCCTGTGTATCATCAAACTCAACTAATATCCAGCCATTCTTAATCTCCTTGCTTGGGGCAACTACCATTTCATCACCCTCACCCACCAGACCAAGAATTTCTGCTTCCTCATTTGCATCTTTTCTTACTCTTAAAGTCTCTGTTTTCACAGTGACAATCAAATTGCTTTTATCTGCCAGTTGCTTTGCCAATTCACCATACTTAATGTAATCGTCTTTCACATAGCCTACTACCTGACCAGATGAAATTTTCGTCCAGCCATCCTTTTTCTCTAAAAGGGAACCCTTGCAGCCTGCATACAACTTGCCGACCACTTCTGATTCTTCACTGGCTTCTTCACGAATATTCAGGGATTCATTCACATCTGCTAATACCAATGTATCCCATTCAACTGAATTTTCAGCCTCTTCTAAAACCCCATTCTTTGTTTCCTCTACCGGCGGTACTGTTTCTGTTACTGTTTCTGTTACTGCTTCCTCTGCTTCTGCCACCTGTGCCGGAACCTCTACCTGGGTAATCACATTCTGTGTATCCATGGCAATTCCTGCAAAGCCGTTCAAAAACATAAATGCTGATGCACTTGTCATCATCATAAGCAGCTTTCTGTGTCCTACTCTCATCATAGCCTCCTGCTTCGCTTATAATTGAACTTGGTTTAGATTTTTCTTAATCATTCAATTATACAATTTTGTTACAAAAATATAAACTTTTGTTACGAATTGTTACGTTAGAGATTCTAGCAGAGCAAAAAACTATTGTCAAGTTCAGCCAGCAAGCCAAAAATAGCGAATTTTTATGTACTTTTTAATTCCCAAAAAAGAATTTCCCTAAATTCAAGATAAAATTATGCCAAAATTTTGCTTTTATTTTTAGTACATATCGCCAAGTATCAGAACATACGTTCTTTTTCTTTCGTGGAAATGTCACAAATCGGGACTAATTTCCCTGAAACCTTCTTTGGCGAGAGCCTTCGTACATTAAAATTGCCGCTGCAACCGCTGCATTCAGGGATTCCACCTGCCCACACATGGGAATTTTTACACAGTGATCACATTGGGAAATGGTCTTTTCTTTTAACCCATTTCCCTCATTTCCAATGAGAAAAGCGGTGCCCTCTGTATAAGGGTACTGGTCATAATCTTTCGCTTCTGTCAAGGCAGCCGCATAAGTTTGAATGTGTTTCTGTCTTAATTCTGCCAGCAATTTGTCCAGTTCCTCCTCCCCTTCCAGATACAAAAAGGGCATCCGATAAATGGCCCCCATCGTGGAGCGAACCACCTTCGGATTATAGATATCCACACAATTTGGCGTCAAAATGATTCCGTCCACACCTGCGCCTTCTGCGGTTCTTACAATGGTGCCCAAATTTCCCGGATCCTGCAAATCCTCCAAAATCAAAAGCAGTGGATGCTCGCCTGCCAGCATCTCAGAAAGACTATTTTCCGGCTGCCGTCCCACTGCCAAAATCCCCTGAGGTGTTTTGGTATCACATACAGAGGCAAAGACAGCATCTGACATCACCTGATATTTTCTATGTTCCAGCAGGGCTTCTAAGCCTTCCTGAGCACTTTCTGCCACATAAATCTCCTGTATCCGTTCCGGATCTGTGTCCTGAAAAAAACGTGTTCCTTCTATTATAAAGAGTTTTTCTTCCCGTCTTACCTTGGACTTTTTTTGGAGACTTTGCAGCCATTTTACCTTTGCATTCGATGTGCTTGTTATCATTTCATGCTCCTTTCCACAATTTTAATACATTCTTCCCCGAAAACAGCGTACAATTTCTCAGCCAGTGCTTTGTCAGCATGGACATTGCGATTGGCTGGAAGACGTTTTACGGATTTGGGATTTGCCACATAGATAACTACGGTATCCTCTCCATCCGAATCCATCAACATCTGGTAAAGCTTTTGTTCGTTTTGTGCAAACTCCTCCTTGGTATTAAACTTGATCCAAAGTTCCTTGGGGATTTCGTCAAAACCCATTACTTTTTCACAGATCAGCCTGGCATCCTGCTCTTCTTCCACCTTCACACGTCCCCGGACAAACACCTTGCTGTCTTCATTCAGCAGTCTTACATTTCTCTCATAATCCTTGGGAAACACCACCACCTCCACAGCACCCACCGGATCCTCTAAGGTGAGAAATGCCATGGTCTGATTCTTCTTGGTATACTTAACACTTTTTTCTGCAATCATACCGCCAATGACGGCAACAACACCTTCCTGCACTGCCGGCTGTCCTGTCTCTTCATTTAATACAAAATCTCTGGTGGTGTTGGTGGTATTCTTTTGAATGATATCCATATAGTCCTCCAAAGGATGACCACTGATATAAATTCCCAGTACCTCCTTTTCCATGGCAAGACGCACTTCCTTGTCAAATTCCTCCACCTGAGGCATTGGTATTTTGAAATCCTCTTTCACATCCTCCGTGGCATAATCAAACAATGTCATTTGCCCGGCAAAGGTATTCTTCCGCTCACTGGCGGCAGAATCCATCAGCTTATTAAATATCAAAAGACACTGTCTTCGATTGTGTCCCAGACTGTCAAAGACCCCCGCCTTGATAAAGCTTTCCACCACTCTCTTGTTGACACCACTGCCTCTGGCACACATACGCTCAATAAAATCAGAAAGGCTGTGGAACGCACCTGACAATTCCCGCTCTTTTTCTATTTCCGCAATCACAGGAATGCCCACACCCTTTATGGCAGACAGGCCAAAACGAATGGATTTTCCGGATACGGAAAATCCGGAGCTGCCCTCGTTGATGTCCGGCGGCAGAATGGAAATGCCCATATTGCGGCAGGTTATAATGTATTCAGACACTTTTCCCGTATTTTCAATCACGGAAGTCATCAAAGCCGCCATAAACTCCACCGGATAATAATACTTTAAAAAGGCAGTCTGGTAGGCTACCACCGCATAAGCCGCTGCATGGGATTTATTAAAGGCATACTTGGCAAAATCAATCATTTCATCAAAAATTCTGTTTGCCACCGCCTCAGAAATACCGTTGGCAATACAGCCCCTGACATTTTCCTCCGGATTTCCGTAGACAAAATTTTTTCTCTCTTTTTCCATCACAGAAGCTTTTTTCTTCGACATGGCACGGCGCACCAAATCGCTTCGCCCAAGAGTGTATCCCGCCAAATCCCGCACAATCTGCATTACTTGCTCCTGATACACAATACAGCCATAGGTGGGTGCCAAAATATGCTCCAACTGGGGGCAGTCATAGGTAATGGATGCCTTATCATTTTTTCCCCGAATATACTTGGGAATAAAGTCCATCGGTCCCGGACGATACAGGGAAATCCCCGCAATGATATCCTCTAAGCTCTGGGGCTTCAGTTCCTTCATAAAGCCTTTCATACCACCGCTTTCCAACTGAAATATGCCCTCCGTCCTGCCGGTTCCGATGGAGTCCAATACTTTTTTATCGTTAAAATCAATGTGGTCAATATCAATGATGGTATCAAAGCTTTTCTCCGCCAGCCGTACAGCATTCTGAATCACCGTCAACGTCCGAAGTCCCAAAAAATCCATCTTTAACAACCCCAGCTCCTCTATGGTAGTCATGGGAAACTGGGTTGTGATGCTGCCGTCCGAGGCTCTGGACAGGGGCACATATTCCTCCACTGCCTTCTGGCTGATCACTACGCCTGCCGCATGCATAGAGGTATGTCTTGGCAGTCCCTCCAGCCGCTTTGACATATCTATCAGTCTTGCTGCCTGAGGATCATTTTCGTAAAGCCTGCGAAACTCCGCATTTTTTTTCAATGATAAATCTATGGTGATATTTAATTCATTGGGAATCATCTTGGCAATGCTGTCCACATAGGCATAGGGGTAATCCAGCACTCTGCCCACATCCCGAATCACACCCTTGGCTGCCATAGTACCAAAGGTTACAATCTGTGCCACTCTCTCCTTGCCATACTTTCGCACCACATAGTCAATTACCTCCTGTCTCCGTTCAAAACAGAAGTCAATATCAATATCCGGCATGGTGACACGTTCCGGATTGAGAAAGCGCTCAAACAAAAGGTTATAGCGCATGGGATCAATATTGGTAATGCCAAGGCAGTAAGACACGATACTTCCTGCCGCCGATCCCCGTCCCGGTCCCACCATAATATCATTCTGTCTGGCATAGTTGATAAAATCCCATACAATCAGAAAATAGTCCACAAAGCCCATGCCTTCAATGACAGAAAGCTCATACTCTAATTTTTCTGTCAGCTTTTCATCCCCCTCAGGATATCTTTTGGCAAATCCCTCTGCACAAAGCTTTCGCAGGTACTCCTGAGAAGTCATACCATCCGGCACATCATATTTTGGCAGCTTGCGGACACCGAATTCGATTTCCACATTGCAGCGTTCTGCAATTTTACAGGTGTTTTCCAGGGCTTCCAATGCATATGGGAAAATTTCTGCCATTTCCTCCGGAGACTTCACATAATACTGTCCCCCCTCATAGCGCATGCGGTTCTCATCCTCTAACTTTTTGTTGGTCTGCAAACAGAGAAGAATATCATGTGCCTCCTCATCCTCCCGATAGGTGTAATGAACGTCATTGGTGGCAACTAACGCAATCCCTGTCTTTTTGCTCAGTCCCAGTAGCTTTTGATTTACCAGCCGCTGCTCTGGAATGCCATGATCCTGCAACTCTAGAAAAAAGTTTCCCTTGCCAAATATATCCTGATACCGCAGTGCCGCTTCCTCTGCCGCCAAATCCATGCCACGCACCAGATTTCTCTGCACCTCTCCTGCCAAACAGGCTGACAGGGCAATGATACCCTCATGATAAGTTTCTAAAACCTCCAAATCCACTCGCGGCTTATAATAAAAGCCATCCACAAAGCCCTTGGACACGATTTTGGACAAGTTTGCATAGCCCTGATTATTCTCTGCCAGCAGCACCAGATGGTAATATCTGTCCTCCGACTGGCTGTTGTCCTTGTCAAAACGGGAGCCGGGAGCCACATAAACCTCACAGCCCAAAATAGGCTTAATTCCTGCCTCTTTGGCTGCCCGATAGAAGTCTATGACACCGTACATGACACCATGGTCTGTGATGGCAGCCGCCGTCATGCCCAATTCCTTCACTCTGGATACATACTCTTTTATTTTGTTGGAACCGTCTAAGAGACTGTATTCTGTATGTACATGTAAGTGTGTAAAATTCATGTCGCTTTTCTCCTTCTTTTCTTTTTTCCGTTGTCTGCTACAACTTAAAACCGAAATACATCGTTTTAATCTCCTTGTCATCTTTTCATCATAGCAGATCAGCTATAGCACGTCTAGTGCATTCTTTTGTATTTTCACGACAAACGCATGAATGCGTTTTACAATTAAATCCATGTACCCGATTAAAAAATTACAAACTTATAATTCGCTCTAAGTGTTTTTCTGGATTTGTACCGATTGCATACTTCTTCTTTTTTAGGCTTAATGCCTTGCTTCCTACTTCTACCAGCTTTAATATATTCAGTGACAGTTTCCTCATGATATTCAGGTTATATGACGCCTGCTTCTCCAACGTACGGTTTCCATCCTCCCGGAATGTCACATCCAAGTGCCAGTGATAACTCTCTACCATCCAATGTCCACGCACTGCCCTTGCTGTTTCTTCTATCCCTACCGGCAGGCTGCTTATAAAATATCTTTCTTCTATACATTCTTCCCCTCCTGTTATTGTGTTGCGTGTCAGTATGATGCTCTTTAGTCCTTCCCATTCTTTATCTTATCCCCCTCATCGCTGTTTAGCATTTCATTCCACCTCTTCTGAAAATTTTCCAGAAATTCCGATGGTACGATTGCAAAAACTCTCTGAATCGTATCATGGGAAGGTATCCCGTTGGGCAGTTCCAGATAATTACGCCGAAATTCCTCGTGTTCCCTCCCAAACACCTCCATTTCCACCCAGTCATCCGCATTTCCGAGCATTGCAAAAAAGACAAGCATAATAATATCCATCATCTTGTGCAGAACCTTTTTTTCTGCCTGATATCTGTTACTGTACTTACATAGTCTAAAAGTGCTTTCATAATAAATTCATCCTTTCAGACTAAGTATAACATAGCTTTATGAATTGTTCACAATTTATTCATTCATGCGTTTGTCGTGTCTATGTGAACAGTAACAATTTCATATTTCTGCCAATGATTACTTCACAGAAACAATTGCATTCAGCCGCTTATTGTGATACATTAGTACTATATAAAAATGCAGCCGTAAACTTGTACAGAAAGGGAGGATTTTATATGAATATTTACACTACGGACAAAATTAGAAATGTTGTATTGCTGGGTCATAGCGGATGTGGAAAAACAAGTCTTGTGGAGGCAATGGCATATCTGGCAAAGATGACCACACGCATGGGAAAAGTTGCTGATGGCAATACCATAAGCGACTATGACCGTGAGGAAATCAAACGTCATTTTTCCGTCAATACCTCTGTGGTTCCGATCCTTTGGGAGGATACAAAGGTTAATGTTTTAGATACCCCCGGATTATTTGATTTTGTGGGCGAAGTGGAGGAAGCGGTGTCAGTGGCAGATTCTGCCATTATCGTAGTATCCGGCAAAAACGGGGTGGAAGCCGGCACGAAAAAGGCATGGGAAATCTGTGATAAATATAAACTGCCACGCATGATATTCGTAACAAATATGGATAACGATAATGCCAGTTTCCGACAGGTGGTAGAGGATTTACAGGAAATGTATGGCAAATGCATTGCACCCTTCCATCTTCCCGTGAGGGAGAACAAAGAATTTGTGGGATATGTAAATGTACTGCAGCAGCGTGCAAAACGCTGGACTTCCCAAGGTGATGTAGAAAAAATGGAAGTTCCAGAGTATTCTGCCGAAAACCTGAATATATGCAGAACGGCTCTGATGGAATCCGTTGCAGAAACCAATGACGACTTTCTGGAGCGCTATTTTAATGGTGATGAATTTTCGGAAAATGAAATCAGACAGGCACTTCGTCTAAATGTGGCTGATGGCAACATTGTGCCTGTCCTGATGGGTTCTAATACGTTGGCACGAGGCATCTATACTTTGATGGTTGATATCATAAAATATCTGCCCAACCCAGAAAAACGCAGCCTGGCCGGAATTAATCCAAAAACCAATGAGATATTTCCGGCTGACTATGATTTTTCAAAACCAAAATCCGCTTATGTTTGGAAAACCATTGTCGATCCCTTTATTGGAAAATACTCTTTGATAAAAGTCAATTCCGGTGTATTAAAAACAGATGATGTCCTGTACAACCATCACAAGAACACGGAAGAAAAAATCGGAAAACTCTATGTAATGCGGGGCAATAAGCCGGAAGAAACAAAAGAGCTTCATGCAGGTGATATCGGTGCTTTGGCAAAGCTGGCATCTGTGGCAACAACCGATTCCCTTTCTACCCAAAAAGCCCCTGTTGTCTATCTCCGTACCAGTCTTTCCACCCCATATACCTATAAAAGATATGCGGTAAAAAAGAAAGGGGATGATGATAAGGTTTCTCAGGCACTTCAAAAATTAATGGCAGAAGACCTGACCCTGAAAGTTGAAAATGATGCTGCCAACAGTCAGACACTTCTCTATGGCATGGGAGAGCAGCATCTGGAAATTGTTGCTTCAAAACTTTTAGAGAGATATAAGGTAGAAATTGAATTAAAAAGACCAAAAACTGCCTTCCGTGAAACAATACTTAAAAAATCTGATGTTGAATATAAATATAAAAAACAGTCCGGCGGTCATGGACAGTATGGTCATGTGAAGATGACCTTTGAGCCATCAGGAGATTTAGAATCACCATATGTTTTTGAACAGTGTGTTGTGGGCGGTGCCGTGCCAAAGAATTATTTTCCCGCTGTGGAGAAAGGCATTCAAGAGGCAGTAACCTGCGGACCTTTAGCATCTTACCCTGTTGTGGGTGTAAAAGCCGTGTTATATGATGGCTCCTATCATACTGTGGACTCCTCCGAAATGGCATTTAAAGTTGCTGCCATGCAGGCATTTAAAAAAGGCTTCCTGGAAGCTGCTCCTATTCTGTTAGAACCCATAGCTTCCCTAAAAGTACTGGTGCCTGACAAATACACCGGTGATATCATGGGCGATTTAAATAAACGGCGAGGACGCATCCTTTCCATGAATCCCAGCGATAATGGCTATCAGGAAATTCTTGCAGATATCCCATATATGGAGCTCTACGGATACAATACGGATTTACGCTCAATGACCGGTGGAATCGGTACCTATTCTTATTCCTTTGCAAGATATGAGCAGACTCCGCCTGATATACAGGAAAAAGAAGTCAGTGCAAGGGCTGACAAATCAGATTAATGAGGGTTTGTCAAGTAAAGTGTGTAAATTAATTTAAATTTTTTTCGGCGGTCTTAATTGACCGCCATATTTATTGTATGAAGATTAATCAAATGGCAATTCCTCACCATTGCGGTAAGCCTCATATAAAAGCAGCATATCGTGTTCTTTCAGGTATTGATAACAAGTGAGGAGTTCGTTCATGAGTGTTATCCGTGAAGTTCGTTGATATTGCAATTCTTCTGCCAGAGTGCTAAATTTAAGGTCTGTGTGCATGGATTGTTTCTTTTTTGCACTTCGGACAATACAGAGGGAAATTTTTTAGTTCGATATTTTCCCGTATCATTGTTCGGGTTTTATTGCCGCAGACAGGGCACAGTATCCATTTTGTTTGCATACATTTTCCCCTGTTACTCAATCATAATTTCCTTGATAGAAATCTTCTTAATTTTTTCGGAATATACATACATCAGAATTTCATAAATCGTGATAAAACAAACAAGAGAAATAAGCATAACAGGAAAGTCAAATTTATATGTAGGTACACCCTCAACATCCTTAAATACAATATCCACCATAAGCCTCAACAATCCATACTGATATACTGTTCCAATTATAAAACCAATATAGGACATCGGTCTGTATCCTCCTAAAATTGCCCTGCAACATTCTTTCTGCGGATAGCCGAATACCCTCATCATAGCAATAGTTTTTGTATTTCCGTTTATTACTGTAGTTATAGCAAGAAACAGAGTTGTAAACGCTAATACAAGTCCAATGACCAACATCATCACACCCATCATTTCACTTGATAAATCTTTCATACTAAACGACATTTGTGTCATAGCTGAAAAGCAAAAGGAAGCAAAAATAATGAAAAATACAAGTGCCTTTTTAGATTTCAAGGTATTCCTTTTCAAATCCTCTACAAACGACAATTCTCTGTTTTTTTCGATTCTGTGATTTGGTGTTTTAGAAGCAGTTTGCAGATTATCTTTCAAAAGCAGCAACACAGGCTTTTTTAATTTGTACCAAGCGTAATAAACCGAAAGTGCCGAAAAACACACAGTCGGCAATACCACGAAATAAAATAAAATGCTTGGATGAAAATTTATAGTTATCTCAGGAAGCATTTTATCTTCATTTTGTAAAGCGTAAAACCACGGCATTATAAGAAATGCTCCTGCATATCCGATTGCAGTTCCGATAAAAGTACTAATTCCGAATACCCAAAAGCTTTTTGCAATTTTGATATTTGAATATCCCAATGCCTTTAATATCCCAAGTTCCTTCTTATGCGTGTCAATATAATGCTTAATATAAAATAACAACATAACAATCGCAGTTAAAAGCAAGCATCCACCACTTACAAGGCAAACGACTTTTGCGGTAGAAACCTGAGCATTATAAAAAAACATTGACAATTCAGATGTTATTTCACTCTCAATTAACCGAACATCAAAATAAAAGTTCAGAAACATTGTACAAACAAGTACAGCACAACAGGCGATAATGGAAATGCCGATGAGTTTTGAAGCGTTTTTTATTCCAACAAGCATACCATCACCACCCAATCTCATAAGCGGTCTTTTTCGTTTCATTTGTATAAATTTCAGATATTTTTCCGCTGTTCATTTTTATAACTGTGTTAGCCATTTCCGCAATATTCAGATTGTGTGTTACCAATATGATTGTAAAATCATATTCCTTTTGAAGTTTACAGATATAATCAAGAACCTGTCGTCCTGTTTGTTCGTCTAATGCTCCTGTCGGTTCGTCAAGAAATAATACTCTCGGTCTTTTTGCCAAAGCTCTTGCAATAGATACTCTTTGCTGTTCGCCACCCGAAAGTTCGCTCGGATATTTATGTAGTTTTTCTCCGAGTCCAACTGCTTCAATGACGGTTTTATAATCTTTATTATTTGCTAAGTCAGCACCCATTTTCACATTTTTATCGACGCTCATATTGGGCAGCAAATAATACTGCTGAAAAATAAATCCGACATTTTCCTTACGAAATGAAGTTACTTCATTATCAGAAAGTGCTGTAATATCCTTTCCGTCATAAAACACTTTACCGCTATCAGGGCGTTCAAGACCTGAAATTACATTCAAAAAAGTTGACTTGCCCGAACCCGATGCACCGAGAATAACTACAAAATCATTATCCTCAATATCAAGACTAATGTCCTTTAATACTTGAAATCGGCTTTCTCCGTTTCCGTATGATTTCATTATATCTTTCGCTTTAATCATTATTTTCTTCCTCCTTTATCTTTTTCAAAACGCTCATACATACCTCAGTAATCATTGTACTGATTTCTTCGTCTGTAAAGCGGCACATTTTTGTGGCACAAAGCGATGCAATTCCGTGTGTATATATCCAAAGATGATGATATAGCTTTTTCGCAGATGACTTGCAAATTTTGTAATCATCTTGAATTGACAATAGAATTTGCTCATAACTTTCATCTATCAGCGGAAGTACACCTGATAAGTCGGGAATTTGTTTTTGCTCCGTCATAAAGAGGATCTGAAAAAGTTTTGATTCATTAACAGAAAAAAGAATATATTGCGTACCTACGCCTTTGAAAGGGTGCGCCGCTGCTAAACCTTTATTGACATATTCTTTATACAAAGTTTTAGCAGCCTCAATCATAGCCTGCTGAACTTCTTCCATATTTTTGAATACAGTAAAAATCGGTCTTGCCGAGCTGGCGAGGTATGTTCCCAATGCTCTGGAAGTTAAAGCTTCATATCCGTCTGTCCTGACAATATTTAATGCGGCTTCAATAATTTCTGCTTTTGTAAATTTTGCTTTCGGTGGCATACTCTATTTCTCCTTTTATTAAATCACTTGTTTTAAATCGCTTGATTTAATTATAATCAAAGTCGCCCTAAAAGTCAATAAGGCAGCAGAGATTACTCCCTGCCGCCTTATTGAATACCCTGTGTCTGTTTCATGCCCTCAATGAGCCTTTCAAAGCGTTCCTGCGCCTGTTTATCAATCTTCACAAGGTAGGCGTTGAGCCTGCCGCTTGTAAGAAGATTGATATATGTACCTCTGCGGTACTCTTTGAGATAGCGTAAGTGCCGCTGTCCCCATACGCCTATCGGTTGTTCTTCCTCGACGAGTAAGGTAAAACAGGGAAGATAATAATCTCCCTGTAATTCATACCAAAGACCGTTGCTTTCATCATAAATATACTTGTGTGAAATTATATAAAGGGATAAGGCGAACACATTGAAATAAAGAATTCAAACTTCCATGCAACTACTCTTTCGGCGACTGCCTGTCCCTTACCCTTTCCGCTTCTCAAACTCCTTCTGAAAGCTCTCCAAATCCTGTCCCTTCAATGCCCGCTCCAACAAAAGCGGCAGCATCTGAGGATTGCAGGCGAAGCATGGAATGTTCAGTCCAGCTAACCGTTTTGCCATCTGATCATCATAGTAGGGTTTTCCGCCGTCTGCCAGAGCCAGCAGGCACACCACCGTTACACCGGATTCCTTCATTTCCTCCATGCGCCGCACAAAACCTGCCCTGTTTCCCCCCTCTTCTAAATCAGAAATCAGGAAAAACAAAGTTTTGGAAGGATTTTCAATAAACTGTTCACAGTAGGCAACAGAGCGTTCAATATTTGTACCGCCCCCCAACTGAAAACCAAAAAGCAAATCCACCGGATCATCGCTTTTTTCCGTCAAATCCACCACATTGGTATCAAATGCCACAATTCTGGTTTTTAAGCTTGTCATGCTTGCCAGAATACAACTGATAATGGAAGAATAAATCACCGATTCCCCCATGGAACCACTTTGATCAATATCCAGAATCACTGTCCACTTATTGGCAGCAGTGGTGCTGGTTCTATCATAAAAATAAAAATGCTCCGGCACAATAGTTTTCAGCTCTGGATTATAGTGTTTTAGATTTCTTTCAATGGTCATTTTATAATCTAACGCAGCAGCAGAAGGTATCGGCGAATGCTTCCGGCGGTTCACCGCTGCCGTCACTGCCCTCTTGATATCCTGCTCCAGCAGTTTGTTCACCTGCTCCACAATCTTTTCGATAAAACTCCGCACACTGTCCTTGGAACGCTTGGGAATCTGTTCCTTTAACATCATAAGTGTGGCAGCCAGATTCACATCCGGTTCCAAGTTATTCAACAGCTCCGGCTCAAACAAAAGCTGTTTCAGTCCGCAGCGATTCATGGCATCTCCCTGAATGACCGTCACCAACTCCTTGTCAAACAAGCTGCGCACGTCCCCCAGCCACCGGCTGATCTGGGGATTGGAGGGGCCTTTTCCCGCACCATTTCCAAAGCCGCCGCTTTCCCTTCGATTATAGATTGCCGCCAATGCCTGATCCATCAAATCCTGCTCTTCATTCAAAGAAAAATCCTGCATCCCCTGAAACCGTTCCTGGCTTTCCTGCCCCAATATCAGTCGCCAACGGCTGATTTGCGTTTCTGTCTCCATATTTCACCAACCTTTCTGTCATGATGACCGGCTGTTTTCAAAGTTCATAGCAAAATCGCCATATCCATTTAAAACATTGCCATCTATGATTTAAAAATCTAAAAATCAAAATCAAAGTCCTCTAACCCTTCAATCACTTCCATGGCGTCCCCATCCAATTGTCCATTGACCACTTCACTGACCTGACTGCCGTTGAGCCCCCAGATTTCACCCAGATTCTCAGCAACCTGATCCTTCTCTCTGGCAGAGAAATCTGCAAAAGCACGGCGCAAAAATACCAGTGCCCGCTTAAATTCTTCTTCCTCCAAAGAAGATATGTATTGATCCAGACTTTCCCACAAAGACAAGCGGGCAATTAACGCATAGGGATTTTTCTTGGACAAGCCTTCAAACCAGCCTGCCCCCAGCTCTGCTGGCACTCCCTTGGACAATCTCCTTTGGACCTCTGCCCTAAGCTGTTCTGTGGTAAGCTTACTGCGCTCCATTAAAATTGCCGCTGCAAAACCGGACAGCATTGTATTTAAATCATCCCGAAATGCCGTATCCTCCAAGGCATGAACCCACTTGTCCTCTTCCAGGAAATCATGGGCCAATGCCACCTGATTCCACTGTTCCATGGCAACCATGATTTCCTTGGCGGCACTGTCATCACAGATACAGGAATCCGCCAAAATCAGGCAGGAACGGTAATAGAGCTGCTGTAAAATGGGGATCAGCACCTGCGATTCTACCTGACGAATATTACCATATTGAACTACAACAGATAAGCGATGAGCAGTTTCTGCCAATTCTGTCACCGATACCGCTGACACCGCCATGCCCTGAAGGGCAGAGGTGGCATACTGTACTGCCTGTGCCATACCGCAGAAAAAGGCATCTTCTATCGCCTTTGCAACGTGGCTCATCTGACTGGCTTTCTCCACCTGCTCCTTTAGCACAAAGGAAACTGCCTGTGCTATGGTATCTCCTTTTAACGCAGACTCCACCAATTCGATCTCTGATTCCGGTGTCCAGCGCAACACCCAATGCTCTGCCCAAGTGGCATTTTCCTGAGACACTGCCTGCTCCTTGGCAAAGCTGATTCCCAGTACCCGCAACTGATGCAAAAAGAAAGAGCGATGGAGATCTAAAAATGCCGATTTCTTAGAGACTACTTTTCTGTTTTCCCTCAGATCCAGCTTCAAATCTTGAGCAGTCAAATCTCTATATTTTTCCAGATTCCATTCCTTCAGCTTCCGATAGAAATCCTCTTGTATACTGGTACGGCTGACCCCTTCCGGTAAAGCGCCAATACGGTTTCCAATTTCCGTATCTGCCACTGCCAGACTGATTTTCGCAAAATTGCCCTCACCAAGACAAGTAACCGCTGCATCCTGCAAATCCCGCAGTGTGGGAGTTGCACCTCCCCGCATAGCTGCAAGTGCCTTTGCCAGCCGCAGTGCTTCAATCACCTGTGCCGAGGAGGCGGCGTTACCCTGGTTTCTCTGATAGACTGCTAACTTTGTCAGATAACAACTGGCGGCATAATCATCATCCTGCTGTTTTCTTCCCTCCCAGAGCAGTTCATAGTAGGCAGGTGCCTTATTTCCGGCTCCATAACCGGCTCGGGTAGACAGACGATAATAGGAATATGGCATTAATGTATGGCTTGCCTCCACCCGCTTTAAGGACTGTTCTTCCTGATCTGTCATGGCAAAAGAACTGCCGTCCTCCTGCTGCCAAAGCTTTAAACCTTCCACATGATAGGAGCCGGTAACCACCACAATGTCTTCCGGTGCAATGCCTTCTGCCACGGCTTTTTTGATCTGGCGGCACATATAGGCTTCCCGGATAACCGTCTCTGCCATGTCCCTATCCGGTTTTTCGTCCATTCCACGCAGACTTGCCCCAAAAACATTACTGCCCTGATGATACTGCTCCATTTCAAGTACATGCTCCATGGAACGCTCCCAAAAGGTTTCCTGCCCATCCTCACCGGTGGCTTCGGAAAGTCTCTCATACACATCCTTACGTCGTAATTTATGTTCTGAGACAGTGACTTCATTGTTCTCCCCTTCTGCCTCCTGCTCCATGATTTCCTTCCATTCCAACTGTTCCACTGCCTGCTGCAATGCCAAAAATACTTCCGAAGGCAAATCCATAAAACGGCACTCTCTCTTTTTTTCCTGACACCAGCAGACTGCCTGATATTCTGGAGAGTACTCTGCAAAGGGATAAAGAATGGTACGCACTGGAGCCTCTTTTGTATATGCTAAAATGGCAATGGGCGGCTTGGTTTCCTCTTTCACCATATCCCCCATCATATCTTTAAAATCACTTGGTCCCTCCACCAGCACCAGCTTAGGCTGTTTTTCTTCTAAAAATTCCCGAAGATAGTATGCTCCCGCCGGAGACAGGTGCCGGATTCCAAAAAAATATGGCTGTTTCATTTTTTGCACCTTGATCCTTTCCCCGATTTTTCTTTTATCCCTTATTTAACTCCTTACAGGCACTATAAAGCCCTAACCATTGGGAACCGCGTTTTTTCATGACATTTTCTAAGTATTCCTTCCATGCAATGGCATCCTTGTCCTCATCCTTTACCACCGCACCCTGCAGTCCTGCGGCAAGGTCTTCGGCACTGATACTTCCGTCTCCAAAACTGCCTGCCAGTGCCATGCTGTTGCAGAGCAAGGAAATCGCCTCCGCAGTGGACAATACACCCGTAGGCGTCTTTACTTTCTGTGTTCGGTCTAAGGTTTCTCCCAGACGCAGTTCTCTGAAAATCGTACATACCTTTTCCACCACATCCTCCTCTGGAAGTTCGGCATTTAAGTCTAAACTACCGGAAAGCTGTGCCACTCTGGTACGGACAATGTCCATCTCTGACTGGAGATTGTCTGGGGAAGGCAGCACTACAATGTTAAAACGGCGTTTTAGAGCAGCAGACATTTCATTGACACCCTTGTCTCTGGTGTTGGCGGTGGCTATGACAGAAAATCCTTTCTGTGCCGCCACTTCCATGCCAAGTTCCGGTACGGAAATCCGCTTTTCTGACAATATGGAGATTAGGGCATCCTGCACCTCTGAGGCACAGCGGGAAATCTCCTCCATTCTGGCGATGGTTCCTGTCTCCATGGCATGAAAAATAGGGCTTTTCAGCATGGCTTCTTTGGAGGGTCCCTGTGCAATCAGCATGGCATAATTCCATGAATAGCGAATCTGCTCCTCTGTGGTTCCTGCAGTACCCTGTACTACTTTGGTGGAATCTCCATTGATGGCAGCGGTAAGATGTTCGGAAAGCCAGCTTTTGGCTGTTCCCGGCTCTCCAATCAATAACAGTGCCCGATCGGTCACTAAGGTGGCTATGGCAATTTCCACCAGCCGCTCCTGTCCGATATACTTTGGAGTAATCACTGTTCTTCCTACTTTTCCGCCGCAGATATATGTCTTCACTGATTTGGGAGACATTTTCCATCCTGTGGGAATGGGGTCTTTTTCTGCTTTAATTAATGCATCAATTTCTTTTTGAAATAACTGCTCTGCCGGCAGCCGTAAAATCTGTTCTTCCATATGTTCACCAAGCTTTCGGCTGTTTATTTCGAGAGCCGAAAGCAGCAAATTTTCACCTTGTCAATATGTAGGATATTTGCTTTTTCCTTTCTATATATTTGTGTACTGCTGTTTTGAAATTGTTTATTACTTTCACTAATATGTTTATATATCCATGGATTTTTGATTGTTCCACTTGTTTTTTATCAATGATATCTCCTTGGATACTTTACATATTATACCATTTGCAAGAGGTAAAGTACAATATTATTTTACATGCCAGAACATTTACTATATAACAAAAAACCCCCTAACATAATGTTAGGGGATAAATATTAATAAATTGTAGTGATTGATGCCAAATAATTACATTTCGTGCCAACATGACCACATATGTAAAAATCCATTTTGCCAAGAAGTTTACCTGTATCTTGATTATAGAAGTAAGCAACACGGTAATATTTGTCCGGAAGATATGGACCTGTTGGAGAACAAGTATGAGGAGTCTCTATTACTTTTTTACCAGTGGTGGCATAAGTAGATATTCCGTTCTGGAAATCAGCTTCATTTTCTTCCGTTATAATTTGTACTATATAACTTAGAAGTCTTTGCCTCTCACCTTCTTCCAAGGATTCTAAGTCAGAGCTTTCCATTCTAATATCAATATCACCAAAGGAACCAAAGGAAACCAAATTCTGTTCTTCCTCCACTGCTTCTGCTGACTTGTCAATGCTGCTTGCCTGTATATTATGATTCAATCCAAGCAATAATGTTAATGATAACAGTGAAATAGCCGAAATTTTCTTTGATATTTTCATTCTAAAATATCTCCTTTCTAATATTTAAGATTGGAACAATCATACCATACTGAATACCAAAATTCAATCTTCATTGTTCGCATTTTTCGACAAATATCTATTCAAACCGCCATCTCACTTTTATTTCCAAACTGCTACGGTTGACTCCAAGTTTCAATCCAATTATTCAAATACTGCTGACTGATGTCCCGCTTTTCTTTTTCATTCTCCAAATACTCCAGAATCAGCTTAGCTTCTTCTGCTTTCTGCTGATATGTTCCGGGCATTTCACCGAGAAACATTTGTAATTCCCATGTCCGCACCTGTGGGTTCTTTTTCACATAATCTCTTGCCAGTCCGGGAATATAGTCTGCTTTGCACTTATCCAGATATTTCAGATAGTCCCGATTTGGATGTTGTATTGCACGCTGCATAAACCATGGTTTTAATTTTTCACACATGGATGCATTATTCTCATCCAGCCATTGATACAGGATTTTATCAAACTGCTCACAGGGATACTCCATAAGTGTATCCACAACCTTTTCTGTTATCTGTTCTTGACAGTCAAACCACTGTTCAACCCACTGGTTGGCATCATTGTCAAAGTAAGATATCTCCAATTGATATTTGCCGCCTGTAAATTTAATATAGGAAAATGCATCTGCCATCACACGTTTCTTTACCGAAATACTCTGAAATCCAAAGGATTCCTTCTCCGACAGTTCTTTTGCCAGCCAGTTATGTACATCCTCTTCCTCCAGAAGTTTGCTCATCACCACAACTCCGTAATAGCAGTCTATATGATCCCGCTTTTCTTCCTGCTTTAAAATGTCCATGGCAGCATCTCTTAAATATCTGTCCTTGGTACAAATATAAGACTCTAACATAGAACGTGCCATTTCTTTTGAAGAAGTCACCTGACGGTAAAATTCTGCAATTCTCTCACCGGATTTCCCCAGTAAGCAATGCGAAAAACCTCTAACATTTGAGGTTTGCGAACTCCCTGCTTTCAAGCCTTTATCCAACGCCTCTCTGTCTTCTTCCATGGCTTTCATCAGCACATCCGCAGTGAAATCCGATGCCCACTGGGAAGTGACACCCTCCAAGTATTCCAGTGCATCCAAGGGTTTTTTCTTGGCAAGATTTTGGAAAAATTCCTCCACTTCCTGCCCCTCTTGAAATGCCAGTGCACGAATGGCAGCCTTTTTGGCTGCTCCACGCTCCGTTTTCACCAAATCAAGCAAAAGACTTGTGTTTTCTCTGTGATGGCGCAGGGCAAACAACAGTGCTTTTCGCACATCCTTTTCTGACTCTGGCAGGTTTTCCATATAAAATGCATTTTCTTTTTCTCCCCCCAGTGCTTCTATGACCCACACTCTGCGAACCATTGCCTTATTGCCCTTGGGATCAAAATCTTCTTTTAAAATGGGCAGCAGACTTATATCTTGCTCCTCAATCATCCACTCCATTACCATTTCTGCCAGTTCTCCATAAGAAGCACCCAATGCCTGTACCATGGCATGTTTCACCCGGTAATCTTGAAAAAGTTCCGGGTGGGTCATTTTAGCCTCCCAGACTTGATTATAATGACCGCTGCCGGAAGTGGTCAGTGCTTCTATCAAGGTACTAAGAGAAGAATAGGGGGCATTGGCAATGACACTGCTCTGTTCTGTATGCTTTATTTTTTCCGGTTCTGCATCTTTTGGCACTTCCACCGCCGCCATGGTGCAAAGAACCGCATCCACCAAAGTAAGTGTCTCCAGCAAAGCACCTGCTCTCTCTTCCTCTTTCGCTGCCATAAGCCGTTCCATAAGTCCGCTGATCTTTTGAAACACAGGAGATGCCTTTGCTAAACTCTGCATATCCTTCGCTGCCCGCTGAAGACGGAAATCCTCAGACAACAAATTGCTTCCTGCAATGGCTGCAGAACGCAGACGGCTCTGCAATTCATAAATTGGTGTAATATCCATGATGTTTCTCCTTTCCTAATACAGCAAACGTACCAGCTTATCCTCAGTTATAATTGTAAGAGGCTGTGCAAATAATCTCTTCTGCTGTCTGTGATAATAAAAAGCTGCCAACAGTACCTGATTTTCCAAAAGTGTATCATCCGGAATAATCTTGAGATTTTTCACGGATTTTTCCATTCCTTCCCGATCTCGCAGATAAATTTTATCACCTGCTTTTGTCTCCAACACCAAATCATCTCCCAGTTTTCCTATCTGATGATATGCAATTAACCCCAGAACCATTGGCTCTGCCATTGGATTTTTCAGAATGTTTTTGATGTTTTTGGCTTCGGTGCTTATGGATTCCATGGCATAACTCTGCACTTTGGCAAAATCCTCCGGTGTAGTCTCCCGCAGGATGGCACCCTCCCAGCGGATTCTGGGATTTCCTTCTCCGGGATAACACATCAGCTTGGGCACCTGTGCCACCGAGAATAAGGTATCCTCCTGTTTGATATATTTCAGAGACTTCACAGGCCGGTAATTGTAATGCATAAAAAGTTCCCCTGTGTTTCTGTCCACAAAACAGCCGCTGTCTATGTACTGCTTTCCTGCCTCATCATAAGTTACCCAGAAAGAAAGCTGCATCAGTTCTGCGTTTTCCCTGCACTTGCCCAGTTCTTCTAATTCTGACAGTTTCCAGATACCTCCCAGTTCCTCATAAAGAATGGTATCCTCCAATGCCACATCCTCCTGTTCCACCTTCTGTTGTAAATATTCCTTAGACTTTTTCACAAGATTCCAAAGCTTCTCCAACACCTCAATGGCATTGTCGTAGTGGATTTCCTCCCCATCCTTTTGAAATTGTGTAATTTCCAGTATCAGACCATTCAGCAGCTTCTGGGGTCCAGGCAGATAATAGTCTCCCAACTGTTTGGACAGCTTGCTGTAAGTGGTAAGAGTGGTTCCTCCCATGGTTCCAAGTCCTGCTGATACCAACTCTGTCACAAGTTTTTCTGTAAGTTCCAGTCCCTCTATCTGTTTTTTGATTTTCTTTAATCTGGCAGTTTTGGCTGATTTGGCAGAAGCTGCTTTTTTCTTGGCTGCCTTTTCCTTTTCCTCCGGTGTCATGCTGTCAGGATCTTGGGCCGCTTTCTCATCTCTCGCCTGCTTCTTCTCCCTCTTTTTGATGATGTCTTCGGGAATGGCACATATACTAAAATCTTTCCCTGCTGCCATCTCATAAAGCAGTGCCAGACTGTGCTTGCATGGAAACTGTCTGCTGGGACAGGAACAGCGAAAAACCGGTGCTGCCTCATTGATATAATCTGCGGAAGTAATGTAGTTACTCTTACCGCTTCCGCTGCATTCTCCCATATAAAAGGTATCGTCCTCCGAGCGCTGTAAAGATACAAAGCCCCCGGAAGATGCAATTTTCTTTCCATTTGCCGCTGCCTTGGGATTGGGGGCAAGGGAAAGTATCTGCTCTTCTGTAACCTGCTGCATGTGAATTCTCCTCTCTTTTGCTTTCTTAACTTGTAACTATTCAGTACCTTCTTAGTTACAATAAATAAGTACTCCGTGAATATGTTGGACACATGATTTCCACACCCACTTATTATATGTTATCATATCATTTTTTCTATAAGCTTTCAAACCTTTCTAAGCATTCACTTGTATAGACTGAACTTACTCTATAAAAAAGCAGATTTATTTTTCTACCAATATTCTCATTCTTATGGTATGATGTTCTCAATGGGAAAATTTGTGATTACAAAAATATGTGAAAAGAGCGTCACCACTTTGCGGTTTCGCTCTTTTCATATAACTATATAATAATGAGGGGGGAGTAGTAAATTTATTTGGGGGAATAAATTTACTCTATTATATAAAAAAGGTATAATTTATTGGGTCGTGGGTTTCCTTTCATTCTGAAAACCACTTCCCTTGTACAGCAAAATAAATATAACACATATTTTAATTTTTGTCTAGTACTTTTTTAATTCTTTTGTAATATTATTAAAATCCGCGAAATATATATACCAAAAGAGCGTCACCGCTTTGCAGTTCCGCTCTTTTAACAAAAACTATAATAATGAGGGGGGAATAGTAAATTTATTTGGGGGAATAAATTTACTCTATCATATAAAAAAGGTATAATATATTGGGGCACTGCTTCCCTTTCCGTTCTGAAAGCCGTTTCCCTTGTACAGCAAAATAAATATAACATATATTTTAATATTTGTCTAGTACTTTTTTAAAATTTGTGTAATATTTTTGTCACACATACATCTTATCTAAAACAATAGACAGCACGGTCTGTGCAGTAAATGCACAAACCTGCTGAATAGTTACATGTCTTCTAAAAAAACAAATACCTTACAGATACTGGCTCTGATAAAGGTTGTAATAGAATCCTCGCTGTGCCAGTAAACTGTCATGATTTCCCTGTTCAATAATATTTCCTTCTTTCATAACCAGTATCACATCTGCTTCCTTAATGGTAGACAGACGGTGAGCTACAATAAAACTGGTACGCCCCTCCATCATCCTGGCAAAAGCACTCTGAATCTTTAACTCTGTTCTGGTATCAATGGAGGAAGTGGCCTCATCTAATATTAGCATAGGAGGCAGACTCAGCATAATTCTTGCGATACACAACAACTGCTTCTCACCTTGGGATAAGCCACCGCCACCCTCTTTGATTTCTGTGTCATAGCCTTTTGGCATACGCATAATAAAAGAATGGGCATGGGATGCCTTGGCAGCGGCAATGATTTCCTCTTCACTGGCATCCGGCTTTCCAATGATAAGATTATCCTTAATGGTTCCCGCTCTCAGCCAAGTCTCCTGAAGCACCATACCATAGGAAAAACGCAGACTCTTTCTGGTGATATTTTGGATATCTGTACCGTCAACTTTAATGCAGCCCTGGTCCACATCATAAAAACGCATCAGCAGATTAATCATGGTGGTTTTTCCACAGCCCGTAGGTCCCACAATGGCAACTCTCTGTCCCGGCTGCACTGTAAGATTCAGGTTTTGGATCAGTTTTTTGTCCTTATCATAAGAAAAATCCACCTGCTCCATTTGTACCAGTCCCTTCACATGGGAAAGCTCCTCTGCCCCCGGAACATCCGGCACCTGAGATTCTTCTTCAATAAATTCAAAGATTCTTCCGGCACAGGCAAAGGCATTCTGCAATTCGGTAATCACGCCGGAAATTTCATTAAAGGGCTTGGTAAACTGGTTAGCATAACTTAAAAAACAAGAAAGCTGTCCCACGGTAAGATTTCCATTTACCACCGCCATGGCTCCGGTAAAGCCCACACCGGTATACACCAGACCATTGATAAACCTGGTGGCAGGATTTGTGATGGAAGAAAAGAAAATTGCCCGAAGAGAGCACTTGCCCAATCGCTCATTCACCTGAGCAAACCGTTCCAGCACCTGTTCCTCTTTGGAAAAAGCCTGCACCACCTTCTGATTGCCAATCATTTCGTCAATGATGGCTGTCTGCTCTCCCTTGGTCTCTGACTGGACCTGGAACATGGTATAAGTCTTTTTGGCGATAAAGCTTGCCACAAACAGGGAAAGAGGTGTGATACATACCACCACAAGGGCAATTCTTGGATTTAGGGAAATCATAAATACAAAGGTTCCCACAATGGTTACGATACCGGTAAAAAACTGGGTAAAACCCAATAATAGCCCTTCTGAAAACTGCTCCACATCAGAGATAATCCGGCTGACAATATCTCCCTGAGGTTTACTGTCTAAGTAGCTCAAAGGCAAAATCTGCAGTTTCTCAAAGGCCTCCTTCCGAATATCTTTTACCACGCCGTAGGAAATTTTATTGTTGGATACATTCATAATCCATTGGGACAATGCGGTGATAAAAACCACCACTGCTGCCCTCTTTAATATCTCTATAATTCCTGCGAAATCCACCACTCCTTTGGCCACAATCAAATCAATGGCATCACCGATAATAATCGGCACATACAAGGCAAGAACAGCGGACACTGCTGCAAAACCCACAGAGCAGAGCACATAAAACCAATACCTGCTCACATAGCTCAGAACCTTGGCAAATGTATTTTTATTTTTCATGTTCTGCCTCCTTTTCATACTGGGAATAGTAAATCTCCTGATATACCTGACAATATTTTTTCAACTCTTCATGGGTTCCCATCCCTGCTATTTTTCCCTCCTCCAACACCAGAATCAAATCTGCATGCATAATAGAAGAAGTTCTCTGAGATACGATAAACACCGTCATATCCCCCGGCAGTTCTGCAATTTTCTGTCTCAATTTCTTGTCAGTGGCATAATCAAGAGCCGAAGCACTGTCATCCAGAATAAGAATTTCCGGCTTTTTTACTATGGCTCTGGCAATGGACAGACGCTGCTTCTGCCCTCCGGAAAGATTTCTGGCACCCTGACTGACCACCGTCTCCAAACCTTCTGGCTTGTTCTGTACAATCTCCTTTGCCTGAGCAATTTCCAATGCCTCATTGATTTCTGCATCGGTGGCATCTTCCTTGCCCCAGCAGACATTTTCCCGTATGGTTCCATGAAATAAAACACTTTTCTGCATCACAATGCCAACTTTAGCCCGCAGCTCTTTTAAGGAATAATCCTTCACATCCCTGCCATCCACCAATACCTTCCCTTCACTTGTATCATAAAATCTTGGAATCAGATGTACCAACGACGTTTTTCCTGCACCGGTACCGCCAATGATTCCCACCGTCTGCCCCGGTCTGACAGCAAAGCTTATCTGGGACAAAGACTCTCCCCCTGCCCCCTGATATCGCATAGATACCTGTTGAAATTCCACCTTGTATGCCTGATTTCCCATCAGTTCTTCTTTTATTTGCTCTTTCATGGAAGACTCCAGGGACAGTACATTTTCAATTCTTCCGGCACAGGCAAGAGCCTTGGTCAGTGTCACAATCAAATTTGCTAACTTAATTAACTCCACCAGAATCTGGGACATATAATTATATAATGCCACCACTTCTCCCTGTGAAATAGCACCGGAATTTACCCGCAATGCTCCCACATAAATCAGCAGGATAATTCCCACATTAATCATAATATAGGTAACCGGATTCATTAGGGCAGAGATTCTTCCCACCAAAAGCTGTTTTGTGGTAAATTCGCCATTTCTATGGGCAAACTCCTGCTGTTCTGCCTGCTCCTTGCCAAAGGCACGAATCACACGCACTCCCTCTAAATTCTCTCTGGTGATAGAAAGCACTTTGTCCAAAGCGGTCTGCACTCCCTTGTATCTGGGAATACTCACTGCCATAATTCCGAAAACCACCAGTGACAATGCGGGAATCACCACCACAAATACCAGTGCTGCCTTCACATCAATGGTAAATGCCATAATCATTGCTCCAAAAACAATAAATGGAGAACGCAAAAATAAGCGAAGAACCATATTTACTCCCGACTGCAGTTGATTGATATCACTGGTCATGCGAGTAATCATAGTGGAGGTTCCCACCTGATCCAACTGGGAAAATGACAAGCCCTGAATTTTGGCAAACAATGCATGGCGCAGCTTGGTGGCAAACCCTGTTGCCGCCTTTGCCGCAAAGAACTGGGCAGTGATGGAAGAAACCAATCCCACCACTCCCAACAGCACCATCACTGTACACATTCTGATAATATAATTTTTGTCACTGTTACTGATACCCACATCAATAATGGCTGCCACCACCAAAGGAATTATCAATTCAAAGGCTGCCTCTAACAGTTTAAACAATGGACCCAAAAAGGTCTCTTTCTTATAATCTTTCAAAAACACCAAAAGCTTTTTCATCTTGCTATCCAGCCTTTCTCATAATTGCTGTATCATCATTTCGCCCACGTGATGGATTTCTGTTTCCTAATACATAATGGAATCTAAGACCTCCTTTGCCTTTTCGGAACCAATCATCTTTTCAATCAGCTTCGCTCCAAAAGGAATGGCTGTTCCCATACCCCGGCTGGTGGTTACATTGCCATCTGCCACCACTGGTTCTATCACTGTCCTGGCACCAGTAAGACGTTCTTCAAAGCCCGGATAGCAGGTTGCCTCTTTTCCCTGCAAAATACCCAAATCACCGAAAACACTTGGTGCAGCACAGATGGCGGCCACCTCTTTTCCCGATTGGAAAAATTCCATCACTGTATCCGTTACCTTTTTGCAGGCACCTAAATTTCGTGTTCCCGGCATACCTCCCGGCAATACTACCATATCCACATTGCTAAAATTTATGCTTTCTGCCAATTCATCTGCCAGTATGGTGATTTCATGTGCCCCCACCACCTCTTTGCGGGACGTAATGGAAGCCGTAATTACCGTAATCTCTGCCCTGCGAAGCATATCCACCACTGTAAGTCCCTCAATCTCTTCAAATCCATCTGCCAAAAAAACTACAACCTTACTCATTTTCTTTCCTCCTAACCACTATTTGTTATAAAACTTGCACAATATTCACAAACTATTTATAATAACTATAGGCAAGTCACTATAAATATCCGATAACTGTGAGCATACAGAACAGTTACCATATATTTTGCAGTTACACATATATAATATATCCATATTTTATCAAAACTGCAAGTTATTTTGTAACTGTTCAGAGCCAAGCAAATTGAACTAAAATATGCGATGCATATTTACATGCAAGGTAACTATTCAGTACCTTCATAGTTACGAGCAAAGAACCATGCAAAATTGCCT
>CAMWHJ010000002.1 GCA_947174015.1 uncultured Lachnospiraceae bacterium
CCACTTTTTCTTACGGTCTGTGCAGTAAATGCACAGACCTACTGAACAGTTACCAAAATCGTTACTTTGGTGATTTCATTTCCGATAAGGTGATCTGTTCATGCAAAGGCTTTTTCACCTTCTTGCGGGTAATTTCCACCAACTGCAAGCCGGTCATATCCACCAGATGTGTTGGAATCGGATCTGCTTTGAGAAAGCTTTGCAGTTGGGATAACAGTGTTTTTCGATGTTCTTCCTTTGACAAATCAATAAAATCCACCAGAATAATTCCTGACAAATTGCGAAGTCTTATTTGGTTTGCCACCTCTTGGGCGGCTTCCAAATTAATTTTCAGAAAAGTTTTTTCCTCGTCTTTGGATTTTCCGTCATATTTTCCAGTATTTACATCAATAACCGTACAGGCTTCTGTGGGCTCAATTACCAGATAAGCACCGGATTTCAGCCAAACATTCTTTTGCAGTGCACGCTCAAAATCCCGACGCAGATTATAAAGTGCACATAAAGGAGGTGTGCTGTCCTCATAAAATACCAGCTTCTTCAAATCCTCAGGCTGATAATCCTCCAAGTAGGATTTTATTTCCTTATAAACTTGAGGGTCATCTGTAATGATTTTATCCAAAGTTCCCTCATAGGCATTTCGAATCTGTTGAATATAAAAATCCTCCGCCGTATATACTTTACTATATACCGTTCGGTATATCGAAGTTTCCACTAACTTTTTATATAGGGCAGAAAGACGTTGATACTCTGTCAACAGCTCCTCTGATGTGGCATTGCCGGCATTGGTACGCACCACAATGCCAAAATTCCGTTCTGGAAGTGTGCAAAAGAAAGCTTTTAATTCCTCTCTTTTCTTTTTGGAAAACTTGTTGGACAGACCGATGGACTGATCTTTGGTGGTAATTGCCATATATCTGCCTGGCAGGTTCAGATTCGAAGTAGCCACCGGATCTTTGGTTTTTAAAGCCTCCTTGGAAACCTGTACCAGTATTTCATCTCCCTGCACCAGTTCTGTTTTGCCGATACGCTTTACAAAAACTGGTTCCGGATTATCCTTTAGGGAATAATAGCAGGTTATATTGTCCTGAATCTGAACAAAGGCAGCTTGAATATTTTTTACCACCGTCATCACCTTGCCAACATAGATATTACCCAAAATCCGGCTGCTGTCCTTGGAACCACACTCAAACCATTGGGGCTTTCCATCCTGATAACCCGCTGCTACCAGACGAGAACCCATTTGTGTAATTACAATATTACTCATGAAAATCATCTCCAAGGCTTTCTAATGATACAAATTGATGTTTTCCCTCTTGACCCAGATCTCCATATAGATCCAAACGCTTTATTTGCAGGGCAAACTCATCTAAGACAAATCCTTTTTGCTTCGCAAATTCATTGAAAATTAAGTCTGGTTTAATATTATTGGAACTTCCGGCACCGATAAAAAGATAAATTCCTTCTTCTCTCACTTCTACCTTATACATATAATCCTTTAAGTCAATTTCCCGTAGATTTTTCTTGGTCTGCTTGGTGACAATGATACTGTCCTGACTGCAAAATTCCAGAAATTGCTCCGGGGAAAACCCCTCCGGTTCATGACCTTTTCGAAAGGTGATGATATAATCTGCCGCTGCCACCATACTCATGGCATTGCCTGCATTATCCGGCAGCATTTTGACACTTTTGACTGTGACACCCTCCACCATCACTTCATTGAGCCGTCGGCACATGTCCGCAGAGGAAGTGACAGAATTGGCTTCGATATCTAAATATTCCCCATCACTGTACACACCAACCCCCAAAGGCAATGCAAAAGACATAATCTGGTGGGGATTAAAGCCTTGAGAATAGGCAATATCAATCTCTGCCCGTCGCATTGCTTTCTGGAAATAACGCATCATGTCCAAATGTCCAATAAATATCATCACATCGGATTTGGTAAATCTAATTCTTAGCTTCAAAGCACACACCTCCTCCAAATTTTGCAGCACCGCAGCCTTGACATGCCATGCGGCAGTTGGGTGTTACCACTTCCTCCTTGGCACGCTGCCATTCCCGCTTTAAAAATTCTTTGGAAACACCCACATCGATAAAATCCCACGGAAGAATTTCATCAAGTTCCCTCTCTCGTCCGGTATAGAACATAATATCCAGACCTTCCTCCTGAAAGGCCTCCATCCACAAATCATTCCGGAACGTCTCCGACCATGCATCATACAGACAGCCCTTTTCATAAGCCCGCAAAATTGCCCTGGCAACTCTGCGGTCGCCCCGTGCCAATACACCTTCCAAAACCGTTACATCTGCCTCGTGATAGTTGTACTTGATGCTCTTTTTGTTTAACTGGGCTTTTACTTCATCATTAACAATATGTGCCTTCTCCAAAAATTCCTCTTTTGTATTCATGGATGCCCACTGAAACGGAGTGAACGGCTTGGGCACAAAGAAGGAGGAACTCGCCACAATCTGTACCTTGCCGTTTCGTTGTTCCTTTGGAATCTCATAATAACGTTCGGCAATTTTTTCCGAAAGATGGGCAATGCCCTTAATATCTTCCTCTGTTTCTGTGGGCAGTCCCAACATAAAGTAAAGCTTCACCCGGTTCCAGCCGGCTTCAAAGGCAAGTCCGGCACCCCTCAGAATAATCTCCTCTGTAAGTCCTTTGTTAATCACATCACGCATGCGCTGTGATCCTGCCTCCGGTGCAAAGGTCAGGCTGCTCTTTCGCACATCCTGAACCTTGCTCATCACATCTAAAGAAAAGGCATCAATACGAAGTGACGGCAGAGATACATTTACCCCTTGTCCCTTAAATTCATCAATCAAAAAATTCACCAGAGGCCCCAACTGTGAATAGTCACTGGAGCTTAAGGAACTTAAGGAAATCTCCTCATGACCAGTGTTCTTTAATATCTTGTAGGCTTTCTCCTTCAGCATATCAACATCCCGTTCTCTCACCGGTCGGTAAACCATACCTGCCTGACAAAAACGACAGCCTCGGATACAGCCCCTTTGAATTTCCAGCACCACTCTGTCCTGCGTTGCTTTAATAAAAGGTACCACCGGCTTTTCCGGATAATAAGTGTTTGTTAAATCCATAACAATCTCTTTTTGAATAACAGCAGGCATATCCGGATACTTGGGGCGAAATTCCCGGATGGTACCGTCTTCCTTATAATCTACCTGATACATGGAAGGGGCATAGATTCCCGGCAGTTTTCCTGCCTGACGAAGAAATTCCTCTCTGGATTTCCCTTGTTCTTTATATTCCTTATATAAATCTAAAAGAGTACGATAAATGGTTTCGCCCTCTCCCATATAGAACAGATCAAAAAAGTCTGCCAAAGGCTCCGGATTATAAGAACAAGGACCACCGCCTATCACAATGGGATCTTCCCATGTCCGTTCTGCTGCCGTCAGTGAAATCTTGCTTAAATCCAATACCTGTAATATATTGGTGTAACACATTTCGTATTGTATAGTAATACCCAAAAAATCAAATTCCTTTACCGCATCCTGACTTTCCAACGCAAATAAAGGAATATTCTGCTGACGCATGATTTTATCCAAATCCATCCAGGGAGAATAGACCCGTTCGCACCACACATCCTCCCATTGGTTAAACATATCGTACAAGATCTGGATACCCAAATGGGACATGCCTATCTCATATACATCAGGAAAACACATGGCAAATCGTACAGAAATATCTTTCAAATTCTTCTGTACACTATTTACTTCATTGCCGATGTATCTTGCCGGCTTCTCAATTTTCAATAATATTTCATCTGCTAATGCCTGTTTTCTCACACTGTCCCTCCAATTATCTGTCTGTTGACAAATCTATTTTGTCAATAAATTTCGTACAGTGAATATTCGGACAAGCGTAATATTCACTGTACTAGTATACCAAATGAAGCCCTGTTTGTATATAGGTAAAATTCTGCCCTGCTTTCCGTAGGTCTCAAACCACAGTATTGGCTATTTTTTATAGGTTTGATACATAACCCCTTCGTAAACTGTTGCATTTTTATTAACTTTTTACTAACCTTTCGTAAACTATTTTGACAATACACTTGCAAAATGATATTTTTTTCAGTATAATTTTAAACAGATATATACTATTTGAACAAAAAATAATAAGGGAGAAATGAAAATGGATTTTACGATTGAAGATTTATTAACCACTGCAACAAAAAATCATTCCTCAGATTTACATATTTCTGTTGGAATCCCCCCCAAAATGCGTGTTCACGGTGAATTACAGAACATGCCTTATCCACGTTTGACACCGGAAGACACGGTGGAGCTGTTACGCCCCGTTTTAGACAAGCGTACACAGGCTATTCTGGATGATAAGGGTGAGGTTGACTTCTCTCATGCCATCGGCTCGGTAGGACGTTTCCGTGTGAATATCTTTAAGCAAAAGGAAACTCTGGCTGCAGTAATGCGTGTTATCACCACTAAGATTCCCGAAGCAAAAAAACTGGGGGTACCTCAGGCAGTAATCAATCTGACAGAACGCAAGAGAGGTCTGGTGCTGGTAACAGGACCAACCGGTAGTGGTAAGTCTACTACTCTTGCCTCCTTAATTGATATTATTAACCAGAAAAGAACAAATCATATTGTAACATTGGAGGACCCCATCGAGTATTTGCATACACATAAAAACTGTATTGTAAATCAAAGAGAGATTGGTCTGGATACCCAGTCCTATGGAAATGCTTTGCGTGCCGTACTCCGTGAAGACCCGGATGTTATTCTGGTAGGAGAAATGCGTGACCTTGAGACAATTTCCACAGCGATTACCGCTGCTGAAACAGGTCACTTAGTATTTTCCACATTACATACCATCGGTGCTTCGGCAACCATTGACCGTATTATCGACGTATTTCCGCCCCATCAGCAGCAACAGATTCGTACCCAGTTAGGCTTCGTATTGGAAGGTGTTATCTCTCAACAGTTGATTCCAACCTCTGACGGTGAGGGACGTGTGGCTGCATTTGAAGTAATGCTTGGTACTCCTGCTATTAAGAGCTTAATTCGTGAATGTAAGAATCACCAGATTGATTCCATCGTTCAGGTAAATAAGAAAATTGGAATGCAGACCATGGATGACTGTATTTTTGAGTTGTTCCAGAGTGAGCGTATCAATGCCAAGGAAGCTTTGGAGTTTTCGGTTGATAAGATTGCTATGGAGAAAAAATTGTATTAAATCATATGGTGAGTCGCTCAGTATTGTTGCTGTGTCATGATTATTTAAGTGGCAGCTATCAGATTTTTCCTTAGAGATAGTCTTTCAATATTGTTGCGGTGTCATCTTTGATTGCTTGATACAAATTTTTTTAATGGAATACGAAATTTGAATTTGTGTAAGTTAAGAAAATAAAATTATATTATTATTATTGAAAAAACGGAGTGATTGAAATGACAGAATCAGAATTAAGAGAAAAGGCTTCTGCGATTCACGCTCAGCTCAGTGATAAAACGGTATCGAATGAGGCAATTATCCTCCAAATCAAAGAGATTCCCGAACTTGTTCGTGCAAAACTTATGTCGGATGAAAATCTGTTTCTTGAGTCAGTGTTTTCAAACAGGTTTCCTGTAGCAATAGCCTTAAGCGATATGGGTGCCGATATCCATCGGACATTTAAAGGCAGTATTTTCAAAGGTAACGCATTGAATGTAGTCCATTCTCCTAAAGAGGCGGAGTGGCTTCTTGACCATGGGGTTAAAATTGAAAAAAATCTGCTGCTGTCCCAACCGTTCCTAAACCCTGCGATTATGGCGGCGGAGCATAACGACACGACCATGCTGCTCTATTGGCTTGACAAGCAAAAAGAAATCTTTGCAGATGATGCGGAATACGTTCAGGAACTTTACTATGCGGCCATAGATATGGTGTCCATGATGAATCAATACAATATGCTTGCCTGTGTGATTGCGAACGAAGAGCTATATAACATTCTCAAAGACATCTATTCCAAAACCGATGATACAAGTTCCATCCGTTTGTACCTTAACGCATTAAAGTACATTGATGACAAAAATTTGGATGCCAGAAAAAAAGAGCTGCGAAAGATACTGAATACAAGGAAAAAGGAATTGTCTTCTAAGGCATAAGCACCTGATTGTAGAGAGAAACAATTTCCAATTAAGAGGATATAAGAAAACCGCCAGTTATTAACCGGCGGTTTTTTCATACCCTTTTTTGTGTGTATCTGTCAGATAAAAACGCACTTTTTCCCACATGCCTCACCTTTTATATCGTTCCCAGTACATCCACAAAAGAAAGCTCACTTAATTCTTCAATACTTGGTTCCGGCAAAACAATAATACGATTTGCCTGATTTGTTACAATTTTTTCAAATACATTGCGTATTCCTCTGGCATTGCCAAAATCCCTGCGCTTTTTCTCATTCATATTTGCCAGCATCTCTTTGAGGCTTTCAATGGCCTCCTCTGTGAAAAACATGGCAGATTTCTCAGCCATTTTAATGAGAATTTCCAACAGTTCTTCATTGGAATAATCTTCAAACTCGATAAATTTATTAAAACGGGAGACCAAACCAGTATTGGACTTTAGAAAACTTTTCATTTCCTCCTTATACCCTGCCACAATCACTACCAAATCATTACGGTTGTCCTCCATAAGCTTTACAAGGGTGTCAATAGCTTCACCACCAAAATCGGCTCCCATAATATCCCTATTTGCAAGAGCGTAGGCTTCATCAATAAAAAGCACGCCACCCTTTGCTTTCTCCACTACCTCTGTTACCTTCATGGCAGTCTGACCAATATAGCCAGCCACCAAGCCGGCTCTGTCTGTTTCTATAAAAGACCCCTTTGAAAGTATCCCCAATTCCTTATAAATGCCTGCTACAATACGGGCAACCGTAGTCTTACCCGTTCCCGGATTCCCTGTAAATACCATGTGATATGACATGTTCATTTGGGGCATATTGTGTTCTTTCCGCAGCTTGCGTACACGAATTAGATTCACCAGAGACTGCATTTCCGATTTTACATTTTCTAATCCCACCAAATCATTTAACTCTTTCATAAGCTTTTCTAAGGCAGCCGCACGCTTGGCAGCTTTCACTGCCTCCATCTCATCCTTTGCCTGCTTGGCAGCCTTGGAAATCTCCTCCTCTGTCAGATGAAATGTCTTTTCCTTTGGTGGATAAGTTTCCGCCCCCTGGGATCCATTGCCATTGTCCGCAAGGATATCTTCCATAGGAGGCTCATCATACGCAGGTTGTTTTTCTATGCTTTTTTCTCTGACAGTATTCAATGAGCTATGCTTTTCCGCCTCTTTTTTTCGGGCTTTTTTCAAAGCAATTCTCCTTTTCTCTGCCTTTTCATCATATACATGCCCCGTTTTAAAATACTCACTGCATATCTTACGAAAAATGTATTTTTCATCAATTTCCATCAGGTATAACAGCTCGGAAGATACAAATGCCTGTACCTGCTTAAAATAAGCACGTATATAGCTTACTGCTGCCGTTCCTTTTTCTTGGTTTAAATATGCCATGGCAAGAAAAATATTTAATAATGTGTCAGTAAACATTTCCGCTAAATTTGTCTCATTTCTACTGTCCTTTAAGGCACAAAGCTGCAGCAAAATAGGTGGGGACGATATCAGTTTTTCCGCATGGGAGATACATTCCTGCGAGATTGGTCCCTCCGTTGGTATCTCCAACAGATTTCTATCTGGAACAGAAAGCACAAACTGACGTTCTTCTTCTGTGAGTCTGTTATTATATATGGGATAAAGAAGTAAAAATGACTGCACATAAAGATCTAATGCTTCACCGATACTGTATTTCAAAAACCTCTCTGGTTCATTCCAGTAACCTTCCATCTCCAATATTTTACAGTGATAAAGAATTGTATTATAATTTTCTTTTGCTATTGTAAATAACTCTTCGTTTGAGTATGTTTGTACCATTATGCTCCCTTTCCTTTACTCTGCCTATTTATATTCCCAATTAAAACCATAATATCATATTTTTAGTAAATTGCATATCTCTATTTTTTAGAAAAAACAGGTAAGTATCATGTGGTTTGGTGTGTAAAACCAAACAGGAATAGATAGTTACTTATGAATTCTTTGTCATTTCCTCCAACTGTCCCAACATTTCACTCATATATCTGGGTTCTACTTCTCCTAAGGGTATGGCTTTTTTATCATCCGCCCTGTCATAGACATAACTGCCATGCTCCACTGTTCCCGGATGATAAAACCGTGCGTTCTCTATCTCCACCTCTTCCTCATTACCCAACATCCCCACATACATTCCGGAAAACTGCAGCTCCACTGCACTTCCTTCCAAATGCACACTGCCATCTCCTTTCTTGATGCGTTTTGTAACATCCTCTCTATAAAAGATATAGAAAACACCTGCATCCTCCACAGAGCCTTTACTCCAACCCAACTTTGCCGCCCTTCCCTGCAAACTTAACCCGCTTACCTTTCTTCCATGAAATCTGTTCAGATCCAGGCTTTGTTTCTCATCCTCTGCAAGAAGATAAATTTTCTTTTCCAACTGTACAATGGGCTGAACAATCTCATAATCTCTTAACTGTTCCTTCCAGCCCTCCAGTTCGTCCTCCTCCATCTCTATGGGGTGTGCCAGTCCGATGGAGACTCCCTCCGGCAGCTCATATTCTTCTTCCTCCACTGTATTGAAAGTGCCATCCTCCATATACCGGAAAGTAGCCAGCTTTTCTCCTTGACTGTAAGCAGTCCAGATTAACCCAATGGCAAAACTGTGCATCACCGGATTGGCTACAAAAAGATTTTTCCACCCTTCTGCATCCCAGCATCTCCCAGACACAAGGGCATTCTCCAGCCGAAATTTCTGCATTGCAACAATATTCTTTAACTGTTTTTTCATTTGCTTAAATTCTGTGTTTGCAAGTTTTGCCTTTTGGGCATCATCCTTTGTGCCGGGAGCAGGCATACTTTTCCGTTTCTTTCCGTCTTCATCAAAAATCTCCAGTTCCAATGCAGGTGTCAGATACACCCGGAATTTTCTTGTGCCATAATCAAAGATCTGTTCCATGTTCTGATCAAAGCCCAAATTCGGCACAATCCGATCCCCCAGTTCCTCACTGGTAATGCCCAACTGTTCTGCGGCATGTTCCAATGCCTGAACAGCCGCCTTTTTCACCTGCCTATGTTTAAACTTATGTGCCATGTGGTCTACCTGCATCAATACCTGTGGACTGCCGTTTAAGACCATGGCATTCACTGCATCTGCTGCAATGGAACCTCTGGAATTCTCTGCCCACTCCTTGATGCATTGTTCCAGTACCGGAAGAATTTCTAAACCGCCATGAATGGCATAGAAATACAATACCCATTTCTTTTTTGCCTGAGCACCGTCCTCCAGCCATTTATCAAAAATACTGCGGGCATAAGCAGCAAACTCTTCCTTCTTCAGTTCCTTGGCCAGTTGTGCTGCATTTTGATTCAATCCGATTTTTTCCATGTTGTTATAGCAAAGTAAAATTGCCTGCAGATACTTATCCTCTGCTTTTTGTCCATTGACAAAGTGAACGGTGGGATTTGGTGTCTTGTGCAGCCAGCTTAGTTTTTTCGCTCTGCCGTTGGCATGCATATTTTCTACTAATTTTGCAGTAGAAATCTCGGAAGAAACCGTTGCTTTATTTTGGCTTAACAGCTCGATATCCACATAAGAACGAATCTTATCTGCTAATCTTGCACTCTTTTCCGTATCAGCTGCCTTTAATAATATATCCATATATTTTTCCGTTCCCCATTTCACCAATATATGGACTGCTATTTCCCTCACCACCTGCTTTTTGGCTTTCAGCAATGCAAGTATGTCTTCCTCATATTCCAGACACTGGGACACCTGTTCTACATAATAACTCATCCAGTCTTTCGAAGATTTGCTTTCTGCCATTGACAAAATGATATCTTTGTGACCTTCCCTGTGTTTTGTTTTTACAAAATAGGAAAGACATGCTTTGTTGGTCACCATCTCTCCATTCTTCCATATGGTTTGGTATTCTGTTTCATAAATATCCTGATTTTGCAGCATCATTTCCAAAACATCTTCGAGACACTGCCCCACCAGCTTTTCTGCATAATAGTCTTCTTGTACGGTATCGTATGCAGCAAAACGGTATTCTGTGGGTACCTTTGCATCCAAAAGTTTCTGAATCAATTCCTTATAATCTGTTTTGTTTACAAGAAAATTGATAGAGTGGGGATTACTAATCACACTGATGGCAATATATCGTATCTCAAACTCTGGATTCTGCTTTCTGCATGGCATGAGTATTTCTGGAATCTTTCGATCATAATTCTCTGGTTTTTCCGGCAAAGGCAGAATTTCCTCTAACGTACATTTTTCTTCCAGATAATCGTGCAGTTCCTCTCTTTTTCCCTGATAACAAGATAAAATTACCTCCATACTCAAATCTTTCATATCCTTTTCCATATGCAATCCATATTCCTGCATATTTTCTGGATGTATCTGCTCTAAGAGTACATAGAGTTTTGGATAGTAGATACAAGGCACAAATTTTTCATAATATGTACTGCGATTTAACATAGTCTTTACCGGTTCTGTCATGTGCATAACTTCCAGACACTGCTCTGGTTTCTTTTTTACAAAGGTCTGTAAAAGCAATTCCCCATTTCCTCTGTTATTATAATATCTATCCGAATACATCAGATTCAATAGAGATAAAATGCAATTTCGAGGAAGTTTTTCTTTTTTCTCTACTCCTAATACTTGAAAAGCCTTTTCCATGTGACGCTGAAGATAGGATTTTGGCACATGATATATCAATGCTTCCAAGAAAACCATCGGCTTGTCCTTTCCATGTTCCATGAGCACTTCTTCTATCTTCTCACTGTGGGGATATAGATAAAAACAAGCTGTCATCAATACGGAATAATGAAAATCCGTCTGCACTCCTACTTTGGCTGCCATATCCAGAAGAAATGCCACCCCCTTTGAAATATAATTCCTTGCCTCTTCATCCTCGGTATCCACTGGGATATTGCCCAGTCCCATAGCATACAACTGTAGAATCACTTTCCAGTCAGCTCCCGTTCCCTGACAGCAGGTATCAATTGCCCGCAAAAGACTCATAGGATTCTTTTGAGCTATTTTCTGCACCTCAGGCATATAGCAATTCTCCTTATGGTACATCGCAGTCAAAAGTGCTGCAGTTTTACTCTGTATCATATTTTCATCATATCGCCTTTTTAGTGCCGTATAAAGATATTCCTTTTCCTTTTTAGGGCCTGTCAACTGGTAAGTGCAATTATAGCTAAGTTTCTGGCTAATTGTATTTTTTCCAAGGGCATCCAAGTATAAAATATAACGCTGAACCATTTCCGGATATTTTTCATGATTGCTTGAAATAAAGTGTTTGGAACAGCTTTCACTCTGCCAATCTGTCTCCAATAAAAAATCGTGAAAGGACAGCTTATCCAACAGAGATAAATCCATGTCCTTTGAGTCATCAAAAAATTCCTCTGCAATTTTTAAGTCCTCTTTGGGAATAGAAAACCTATGTAAAATTTCCAGCATTTCTGCTGCCAGTTCTTTTCCGTATTCTTCCTTTTTATTTAATAAATCCATATCTTCTACCTTGGTTCCTTTCTTTTCATGTAAAAGTGGTAACTATTCAGTACCTTCATAGTTACAAGCAAAGAACCATGCAGAATTGCCTACGGCAATGGTTCTTTGCCTGTTATAGTCACTTTTTCTTACGGTCTGTGCAGTAAATGCACAGATCTACTGAACAGTTACTAAAAGTGATACAATTTCTGCCGCATCATTTTCATGCAATATGCTAGTTCTTTGTCATTTCCTCCAACTGTCCCAACATTTCACTCATATATCTGGGTTCTACCTCTCCTAAGGGGATAGCCTTTTTATCATCCGCTCTGTCATAGACATAACTGCCATGATCCACGGTTCCGGGGTGATAAAACCGCACGTTTTCTATCTCCACATCCTCCTCATTATCAAACATTCCTACATACATTCCGGAAAACTGCAGTTCCACTGCATTCCCTTCCAAACGTACACTGCCATCCTCTTCCTTGATGCGTTTTGTAACATCTTCTCGATAAAAGATATAGAATACTCCGGCATCTTCCACTGATCCTTTACTCCAACCTAACTTTGCTGCCCGTCCATGTAAACTTAACCCATTTACCTTTCTTCCATAAAATTTATTCAGATCCAGACTTTGTTTCTCATCCTCATCCAACAGATAGATTTTCTTTTCTAACTGCACGATGGGCTGAACAATCTCGTAATCACTTAACTGCTCCTTCCATCCTTCCAGTTCTTCCTCCTCCATCTCTATGGGGTGTGCCAGTCCGATGACAGCTCCTTTTGGCAGTTCATATTCTTCCTCCTTTACTGTATTGAAGGTGCCATCCTCCATATAACGGAAAGTAGTCAGCCTTTCCCCTTGACTGTAAGCAGTCCAGATTAACCCAATGGCAAAGCTGTGCATCACCGGATTGGCTACAAAAAGAGCTTTCCACCCTTCTGCATCCCAGCACCTTCCAGACAAAAGGGCATTCTCCAACCGGAATTTCTGCATTGCAACGATACTCTTTAACTGTTTTTTCATTTGTTTAAATTCTGTGTTTGCAAGTTTTGCCTTTTGGGCATCATCCTTTGTGCCGGGAGCAGGCATACTTTTCCGTTTCTTTCCGTCCTCATCAAAAATTTCCAATTCCAATGCCGGTGTCAGATACACCCGGAATTTTCTTGTGCCATAATCATAAATTTGCTCCATGTTCTCGTCAAAGCCCAGATTTGGAACAATCCGATCTCCCAGTTCCTCACTGGTAATTCCCAATTCCTCTGCCGCATGCTCCAAGGCCTGAACCGCTGCCTTTTTCACCTGCTTGTGCTTAAACTTATGTGCCATATGATCTATCTGCATCAATGCCTGAGAACTGCCGTTTAAGACCATGGCATTTACTGCCTCCGCAGCGATGGCACCTCTGGAATTCTCTGCCCACTCCTTGATACACTGTCCCAGCACTGTAAGAACTTCCATACCGCCATGAATGGCATAAAAATACAGTACCCATCTCTCTTTGAACTGTGCACCATCCTCTATCCATTTGTTATAAATACTATGGGCATAAACGGCAAACTCTTGAGCATTTAGTTCTTTTGCCAAAAACTCTGCATTTGGATTCAGGCCAAGCTTTTCCATATGGTGATAGCAGAGTAAAATTGCCTGTAAATACGTATCCTCTGCTTCTTGTCCATTGACAAAATGAACGGTGGGATTTGATGTTTTATAAAGCCAGCTTAACTTTTTCGCCCTGCCGCCATCATGCATATTCTCTACTAATTTTGCGGTGGAAGTTTCCGAAAAAGGAGTGGCCAGATTTTGATTTAACAGAGCAGTATCCACATAGGAACGAATCTTATCTGCCAGTTTTGCACTCTTTTCTGTATCGGCTGCTTCTAATAGTATGTCTTTGTATTTTACCGCATCCCATTTCACCAGTATATTTACGGCGGTTTCCCTCACGGACTGCTTTTTTGCTTTCAGCAAAGCAAGTATGCCTTCCTCATATTCCGGGCAGGCGGATATTTCCTGTACATAATAGCTAAGCCAATCTTTGGAGGATTGACTGCCCAGCATGGACAAAATAATGTCTTTATGACCTTCCTTTTCCCTCGTCTTAATCAGATAGGACAAACATGCTTTGTTGGTTATCATTCCCCCATTCTTCCAGAGAGTCTTGTATTCTTCTTCATAAATATCCTGATGTTCCACCATCATTTCTATCACTGCTGCCAGGCACTTATTTGCCCTTTCTTCTGTCAGGCAGTCCGCTGCATCATATGCAGCAAAACGATAATTTGCAGGCATCTTTACATCTAAAAACTTTTGTATAAGTTCTCTGTAAGCTTCCTCCCCTTTCTGATTCTCAACTTCACCAGAATGATTGATAAAAAAAGGATCACTGATACTACTGATGGCAACATATCGCCTATCAAACTCAGGATTTTCTTTTCTGCATGGCATTAATATATCTTCTATCCATTCATCCCAAAATCCTGTTTTTTCCGGAAGGGGCAGAATCTCCTCCAGCGTACATTTCTCCTCCAGAAAACTGCGCAATTCCTGTCTTCTGTCCTGATAACAGGACACAATCACTTCCACGCTTAAATTTTTCATATCCTTTTCTTTCTCTAATCCATACTCCTTTATGCACTCTGGATGTATCTGTTCTAACAGTTCATAAAGTTCTTTGTAGTACATACAAGGTACAAATCTTCCGTAACGTATCTGATGCTTTTCTAATACCTTTGTGGGTTCTGTCATATACATCACTTCTACATACTGCTTTGGTTTCCTTGTTACCAGAATGTGCAGAAGCAAAGCTGCATTTCCTTTGTTCTCCTCATACATAATATCTTGTGTATACAGAAGATCCACCAGCCATAAAATGCACCTTTTCAGAAAGTTTTTATCATTTTCTGTTTCTAATATTTCTAATATCTTCTCCATGCGAAGATTCAAATATGATTCCGGCATAAAATATGTCAGTGGTTCTAAAATAATAAAAGGTTCTTCCTTAGCCATAGCTATCTCCCGCTGCATGCCATTCTCCGATTGAACCAAAAAAGAAAACGATACTTCTGTTGCCAGTCTGGTTAAAAGCGCTTCCACCTTCTGGCTGTGAGGATACATACAAAAACATGCCGCAATCAGTAGTTTACATTCAATGTCTGTCAAATTCTCCTGTTCAAACAGCTTATCTGCAATATCAAGAAGAAACATCACCCCTCTTGAAATGTAATCCTTTGCCTCCTTTTCTTTTGCATCTGCCGGAATTGCTCCAAGCCCCAGTGCATATAACTGCAAAGTGCTTTTCCAGTCCGCTCCTTCACCCTGACAGCAGGTATCAATGGCCCGCAAGACATTCATAGGGTTTTCCTTTGCCATCTTCTGCAATGCAAAATTATAAGAATAATCGTTATAGCGCGATACGCTTAATAATGCAGCCACCTTACTTTGCATCATATTTTCGTCATACCGCCTCCTTAATGAGGAAAAAATAAACTCCGCTTCCCCTCCCACAGTTACCTGCCTGCACCATCCATCCCAAGTTCTGATAGCGACAACCTTTTTGCTTCCATGTTCTATTTTGGATGCTTTTTCGTCTTGGTAACAGGAAAAAAGATGTATCGGAAAGGCTGTAAGCTTATCACCAATGGTATTCTTTCCCAAGGCATCCAAATATAAAACGAAACGCCCCACCATTTCCGGATATTTTTTATAATCTTTTTCCACAATATCATGACATTTCCATTCACTATTAATACTTTTTTCCAATAAAAAATCATGAAAGGAAAGTTTATCTAACAGCGATAAATCCATTTCCCTGGATGCATCAAAAAATTTCTCTGCAATTTTTAAATCCTCTTTGGAAATGCTGAATTCATGTAAAACTTTTATAATTTCTTCCGCCATTTCCTTTGCATTTTCATCTTTCATTGATTTTTGATTTAATAAATCCATACCTTCTGTTTTCCTTTCTCTTTTCCTTGTCAAGTGTTTTATTGTATTCACAGAAAAATCCCATAACAGTTCAGAACGCTTACTTGCAAAGGCACTGAACAATTACAAATTACCGATAAATTCTTCCCACCTGTGCCAGTTCTGTTTTTTGAATGCCGATGTCCAGATATCGGCTCCATTCTGCCAATATCTGTATGATTTGTCTATAATCATAATGATATGAATGATACCTTTCCTGTAATAAACCATACAGTTGATCCAGCATTCGTGAAAGCATCAAAAGCCCTGATTTTTCACATTCTCTTGATTTTTCTGCTATCTGCTCTGTGAAATCATAAATACCAATTCCACACTGAACCATATCCTTTAAGATTTCTTTCATCTCATAAAAAAGCTCTATAAAATAGACATAATCCTGCTGTGATTCTTCCATTTCTTCTATTTCCTGCTCTGCCTCCTGAATGATATCAAGATCATCAAAAACAGCCACCGGAAAAAGGATACCGTTCCCCTTTTCCATATATAGGCTGCCAAAAATCACATAGGTCTTTTCTGGTTCCCTCAACATCAATTCCCCAATCTTTGAAAGATTTTCAAAAAAAGACTTCTGTTTCTTTTGATAGCGAGCTTTCATCATAATACGATGCCCCCGACCATCCTCCAATACGATCTGCCATGATTGGGAAATTTCATGAAATTCAGAACTGATACACTTCTTTGGTGTAACCAATACCATCCGTTGAAGTTCTGTTTCCGGAGCTTCTGTCAATATCTCTTTTACCATTTTTTCAAAATCAGTATAAATATACTTCTGTACCGCCTGTTGATTTAAATTCACCTCTTCTCCCAGTTCTGCCTTTGTCTCCTTGGAAGAAGATATTTTCCCCTGCGATATCTTGGGTTTCTCCAAGTGGATTTCATATCTCATGATCTCTGCCAATGTACCTTCCAGTCCCCATGGAACAGCAGGACTCCATTTGCGGTTTCTATTTCCATAGAAGTTGGGTCTCACATCCGAATAGGAAAAATACTGTGCCCTGCCTTCCTCTTCACTGGATTTTTTCAGAAAATAGTAGATTTGTCCCTCGTATCCGCCCTTCGACGAGAAATCTCGAAAACCTATGGGAATCAGCACCATGCTTTCACTGACCTCATAAGAATTCCGCATCACTCCCAGCAGGGACAGGTAGTCCTGTTCTGTTTTGCTCTCCTTAATCTGTCTGCACAAAAAGACAGATTTCATCAAAAGGGTAACTAAAATTTTACTGTCAAATTCCGGCACATGACTGTGATAGTCCCTTAACCGATTCCCAAGCTCTCTCATTACTGCCTCTCCCTTGGCAAATCGTTCCCTGTGGCAGCGGACTGCCAAGGATTCTGCCTGCTCTGCCATATCCTCTGGGATCCGCACCAACCCCTTTACAAGCATGGTTTGAAAAAATTTTTCCATATCTTCTGCCAGTTCCTGTAATTGTGCCGCATTCACCGATAGGGTTTCTTCTTTTACGGAAATATCTGAAATGGATAAAAGCTTATGATGTAACTTCCATGCCAGAATAGCCGCCGCTTTATGTTTGCACAATTCCTTACTGTGACAGGTGCAGACGGCATATTCCAAGGGATAAAGCAGCCGCACCTGGATTTCCTCTGCGGGAAAGGTAACTACAATTACCGAAGACTCCTCTATCTCCGGTACATGCTGTGACTGTACCGATTGGAGAAAGGAGGAATAATACTTCTTTTTCATTACCTTTTGCAGTTTGTCTAGGGGAAACTCCTGCAAGGCAGTGAACAGTTCTTCGGATAATTCCTCCTGTTTTGTTTCCGTCTGGTTTTGCTTTAGCCACAGGATGCCGGTCACAATATGTCTGCATATACTTCTTGAGGGACAACTGCATGTGCTGTCTGCTAAAACCGGCAGAATCGTACAGCTCTCCTCTCCTACCATGAGTTCTGCCTTTTCTGTTTCTATCTTTGCTGTCACCAAAACCTGCTCTAAATCCTTATATGCCCTCTTTAAGATACCTTTATTGCTTAGGGCGGTCAGATAATCGTCATCTACATTTTGAAGTGCCTTTTTTATCATAATCTCATTTCCTTTACATAATTGCATAGCTGTTCTGGTGTCATTGCCCCCACAAAGGCTCCTTTGTCAGCCAGTTTTTGCCCCATCGCTCTGTCATAGGCAGGATTCGCTTCTCTGTCCAAGGCGGTGAGAAACATCACCTTGCAGCCGCTTCCGATTAAGTCCCCACATTTTTTCTCCAGGAAAAATTCACTCTCACCTTCGTACAAATCCGTCACTACCACCACTATGGTTTTCTGTGGTTCTTCGCACAGCTCTTCACAATAGGATAATGCTTTCCCTATATTGGTTCCTCCGCCTAACTGCATTCCCATCAGTACCTCCACCGGTTCATCCACATATCCGCTTAAATCCACGATATTTGTATCAAAAATAATCAGCTTTGTCCGAAGCATTGGAAGCTTTGCAAAGATACCTGCCATCACTGCACTGTAAATAATGGAATCGGTCATAGAACCACTCTCATCCACTGCAATGATCATATGATATTTGTTGTGTTCTCTTGTTCTGCTGCTGAAAACCAGATCTTTGAGCAGAATTTGATTCTTCTCCCTGTCATAATGTTTTAAATTCTTCTGTATGGTTTTCTTAATATCAAAATTCCGCATAGATTTTACGTGGGAGGGCATATTTCTGTTTAACTTTCCCAACATGGATTTCTCGAGCTGTGTTTCCATCTGTTTGGTAAGCTCTTCTACAATTTTTGCCACAATTTTTTTCGCTTCCAAAATCACATCGCTTTTCATCAAATGTTTAAACTGCAAAATCATTTTCAATAAATCCATATTGGGTTCCATCTGTGCTAAAACCTCTTTGTCTGTCAACAGTTCTGTCAAGTGAAAATGCTCCAATGCCTGTTTTTCTAACACATCCACGGTCTTTTTGGGAAACAGTTTCCGAACATTTCCAATCCAGTCTGCCACATAGGGCTGTGAATTTCCATTTCCCCCTCCACGCATCAAGCCATCCCCGTATTCCATCTCATAGAGGTAATCCAAAGTATCTTCCATGCTTTCATAGGCACTGACCGACTGTCCACCCCAAAAATCTCCCTCTGTAAAGGGAATATGGTTTGCCGCATTTTTTCCAAGAATCAGCCTCCATTTATTTAGATTTTCTGCATTTTTCTGCTCTAATCCTTTCAACTGAGTTTCCCCTCTTTCTCCATATCTGCACAAATTTCCTTCTCCAATGCAATTCCTGTTGGGTATGTCTCTTCATATATCTGAAAAACTTTCGTAAATGTTCCTGCCTGCTTTCCATACAAAAGAGAGACTTTTTCTGCAACTTTGTCAATTTCTGCCGGCAGAAAATAACTGAATGCAAGGCGCAATTCCGGCAGCACTTCCATAAATCCATCTGCCGGCAAGGATGCCAGCAAGGTATCTGTCATTCGGATAAATTCATCTCCCACCAATACCATATCTCTGGCAGTATAAAACAATCCCCGCAAAAATGCAGCTCCCTGCTGCCGCACAGTTTCACTTCCTGTCAGATATCCACGCAGTGCATTCTGAATCTCTGATTTATAAGAAGTTTCTTCTCCATACAACATACCAAGGATTGCACCATATACTGAGGCTTCCGGATCCTTTGCCTGTATCATCTCGGTAAAGCTGTCTATCAACTGCTCACATTCTCCTTCCAGTACTTCTGACACATTTCCTTCTGCTGCCATGCTATACAGCATTTTAAAAATTTTAATACATTCTTTTGACTGTTCCTCATCCACATGAATCATAGAAGGCAGGAGCAGCAGCAGCTTTTGAAAGGACAATTTTAAAAAACGGATATCACATTCCAGTTTTATGCGATACAGTCTTTTCAGTGACATCATTGTCCGAAAGTAGTAAATTCCCTTTCCTAAAGAAAAGAAATCTCCATCCTGAAAAATAATTTCTTCCATTCGTCTGGCAAACTTCATACTATCATCAAGTCCCATCAAAAAGCTTTCTACATACAACTTGGCAGCATCCCTGCACCTTGTCACCTCCTGCAGCCGATTTGCCAGTATCACCTTACAGGCTTCCTCCACCGTAGCACCATAGACGGTGGCATCAATCAGGGCAGCATCGGTCTGGACACTGCGTTTATATTTCCAGAGTTCCCGCACACGGCTCCGGTCTGTATTCTCCACAATATCAAACCCTTTGATCTTTATCGCAAACTGGGTTCCCAGAAAATTAATACGGTGGAAAAAACGGCTTATCTCCATATGGCGGGGTTTCGCATAAATATCCAGTTCCAGCTTTTTCTCAATGACACTTTGTATCTTAAGCTTATATTGTTCACAGTGCCTTTCAAAATCCTCTATTAACGGGGATTTTCCAGCCGCATGGCACAGCGTTCCGACTTTGTCTCCCGTAGCCAGCTTGGATAAAATTTTTACAGGCTGGTCACTGACTGCATTTTTTTCTCCTTTCACAAAACAACTGGTGACACTGTCATAAAGCTCATATAGTCCCGGTGCTTTCTTATCACGCAGCATTGCCAGTCCTTCATACATGGCAGCCGCTGAGGCAATATCCGCCATGGTAACCAGCAAACGCTCTTTCCCTGCTGCCTTTCCACATCGTAACAGCATATCCAGCACCGTTTCTTTATAAGCCTCTGTTTCTTTCCGATTTCCCCCATGGGATTTCTCAAGTTTCTGCCACACTGCCTCATAAAATCCCGGATTCTGCATTCCTGAGGCATATCCGTTTAAGGCATCTGCTGCCTCAAGGGAATATGGTATGGCATACACATTTTGTGTATTCTCATCCCAAAGGTGCAGCTTGATTTCTTCCAGTTTTTCGCTCCCATTCACATATTCATATAATCCCGGTGTGTGAAATCCCCCGGTGACTACCAACACACGCTGGTACTCTTTTAATGCTTTTTTTATCTGCACTGCCATATATTGTTCCCGCACCAGACATCCATCTGCTTCCATCTGTTCCGTTGGAGTACTATTTCTGGATAAATAACAGTAGGACATCATTCTGGCAACAAATTCTTCTGTGGAAACAGCCAATCCGTCAATCTCGAAAAAATTTTCCCAAAACTCATCAAAATGACGCATGCCTGTCTTCTCACAGAGTTGCTTTCGGATATCATTTTCGGAAAGATAATAGTCATCATTGTAACTTTGAACGTTTCGTTTTATCCGCAATCCTGTGTTTTGGGCGGTATGTGCCAAAATCTCTCCATAGGGCAAATCAATAAATTTTGCCTGGATTCCCCTTTTCTTTGCCTCCCGCAATGCCTGATATTCCGGTGAGGTTTCAAGAAACGGATAATAGCATTTGTAATGTGCTGCCTCTTCACTGACTGCCTTTTCCATGTCTTTATAAAAGTAATAGAAGGCTATCGGAAGAATGGTCTCTTCATCTGTCAGTACAGGGATCAGATGATTGGCATTCTGGGGTCCCTCCACCAGAATACAGTCCGGCTGGTAACTTTCTATGGTCTTTCGCAAATGATAGGAGCATACCGGACTGTGGTGCCGGATGGGAAAATAAAGTACCGGCTTCGTTTCATCAAAGGGAATTATCTTAAATATTTCTTTGTCTCGTAGAATTTTTTCCATATGCCGCCAACTTTCTCTGATTTTTCTTTCACCACTGTGTGAAAATATCCTTTTAACTTTTCTAAATCCTCTCTGGAATCCTTGCAGACAGCATTACAGATATTCTGTGTCAGATTGCTCAGATTCTGTACATCCTCTTCATAGTACCAGGCATTTGCAAGGGTCTGATAATAAACAGATACTGCCTCAGCAGTGCTCATAACCGCAGCGGGCTTGTCTATTTTTATGCCGCTTTCAGAGATTCCTTCTCTTAATTCATGGTAGGTGGCGGCTAACAATTCTGCCACATCGGTATCTACCGGCATGTCGATATGATTCTCCAATGCAATTTGCTCCACTTCTTTTATAATAATCTCTTTTTCCAACGAAACATCCCGCACCGGTGTTACCGTCTCAAAATTAAATCTTCGCTTGAGGGCACTGGACATCTCATTTACTCCTTTGTCACGGGTATTGGCAGTGCCGATAATATTAAATCCCGGTTTGGCAAACAGCAGTCCATTCTCCTCTAATTCAGGGATATTCAGTACCTTGTCACTCATAACCGAGATGAGACTGTCCTGTATCTCTGCCGGAGTTCTGGTAATCTCTTCAAACCTTGTGATTTTTCCCTGAGACATTCCCACATAAAGGGGAGATGGCACAAGTGCTTCTTTGACAGGACCCTTTGCCAACAGCAATGCATAATTCCAACTGTATTTAATCATATCTTCTGTGGTGCCTGCGGTTCCCTGTATGGTATTGGTACTGATACCACTGATGGCGGCGGATAACAATTCTGACAGCATGGTTTTTGCAGTGCCCGGTTCGCCTACCAGCATCAAACCCCGGTTACCTGCCAGAGTGATAATGCAGCGTTCCACTAAGGCATCATTGCCAAAGAATTTTTTGGTGATATGGATAGTTTCGCCATTGTATGTAAGGGGTTTGGGGGAACCCAGAATAAAGGTTCTCACTGATTTTGGGGATAACTGCCAATTTTCCGGTCTGCGGGCAGTATCCGTGGCTTTTAGGGCAGTCAGTTCTCTTTCATATCTGATTTCTACAGGGGGTTTTATGTATTTTTCCATGTGTATTCTCCTCATAATGATTGATACACTTATTTTAATCTATTGGGGAAGATCTTACAATGAGAAAATAGCAAAGCAATTTTGTGCATTTTTTGCTATTAAAATTTTTGCTTGAAAACAGGCAATCATACTGCTTTGCTGTTTGGTTCCTTGAAATATTACACCTATGAGAATTGTATCGCAATAGTTAGAAGCACGTAATCAAATTGCTTCACAACTTGGCTGCTTCAGATTATAAATTTTTGCGTTGTAATATCTTTTTTGGACTGTGCGTCGAATGCACAGTCCAACGCGAACATATGTTTATTTGTTTGTTTCATTGACTGCTTTCTGTTCCTTGAAAGCTCTGAAGATACATATATGCATCTTCCAGTGACACAGTGGATGCAAAGCAATCCATGTTTGGTTTTTGTTCACTGATAATTTTTACCTGCATACCATTCCTGTCATATTGCTTTGAAGAAACGCAGTATTCTCTTTCCAATACTCTGGCTTCTTCTTCATTTTTCACATGACAAATCCATATATGCCCTTTTGCTTCCTCTAAAATTTCTTTCACAAAACCCGAATATAGAAAGCTCCCTTTTTTCATAATGGATAATTGACTGCAGGTTGCTGCTAAATCTTCCACCACATGGGTGGAAAACAGGATGGTTCTTCCCACAGAAAAATCCACCAGCAGATTGCGGATGCGGATGCGTTCCTCCGGATCTAACCCTGTGGTGGGCTCATCCACAATTAAAAAATCTGGTTCTGTCAGTAATGCCTGTATCAATCCAACTCTGCGCTTCATACCCCCGGACAGTTGTCTGTTTTTCTTTTTCTGATGTTCTTTCAGGCTTGTTTTTTCCAAATAAAAATCCACTCTGTCTCTGCAAAGCTTTGCCGGAACACCTGATAACTCGCCCATATACAACAGACTTTCCCTTACGGTCAGATTCGGATATAAATTTAGCTCCTGTGGCAGATATCCGATTTTTTTCTGAATCTCCTGATAATGTTTTTCTTCATAAACCACACCATCGATTGTGACAGTTCCTGTAGTGGGCTTCAATATAGTAGTCAGGACACGCATCAGTGTCGTTTTCCCTGCCCCGTTTTCTCCAAGAAGCCCATAAATACCTTGGGGAATTTCCAGATTCACATGATTGACCGCCACATTTCCATTTCTGAATTTTACTGATACATCTTTTAAAATAATACTCATACGATTATCCTCTTTTCTTTATAATTACCGGAACCACCACAAGCAAGATCACTGCCCCAGCCATTCCTACAATTTCTCCCCAAACCCAATCCAGATTGCATGTCTGATTCAAGTCTCGGAAAACATAGGAAAACACGTTATATTTTCCAAAAAACTCCTCGCCCCCTTTGGAATACAGCATCAGCCATAACATAATGGCTCCTCCAATACCTGCCCAACTGCTGCGAAGCAGATTTGTTATGGTCATGGCGAGTGTACTCCAAAACAGAATGGTAACCATAAGGGCAAACAGATACCATCCATATTCCTGTATCATGGAAATTTCTCTGTCATTATAAGGGTGCTGCCAGAAAAAGAAAAAATATCCCACAGCTCCCACCAGCCATAAATACAGAATCTGTATCATAAGTCTTCGATAAATTACCTTTCCTCTTTTCCCTATGGAAATCATAGAAAATACCTCGCCCCGTTTTTCATTCCACTCACAGAGATAAGTGTCGGCACAAAAAACGATGGCTAACAACCCCTGATATGGTTCAATGGACAAACCAATTTCATCTATGGTGGTAATTCCTCTGACCATACTCAAAAGAACCACGAATACAAGGGAATATGCCAGTTTGTATCCGGGCAGACAAATTTTTATTTCCTGTGCAAGAACGCCTCTGGTGTTCTTGCTGCGGGACGTGTGTCGTGCTGTGCACGACATCATTCTTATGCATGCCCCTGCAATTCGCCAAAAGCTATTCAGATGGGGATGGACCCCATTCTGATATACTCTTCTCCTGTTCCATACGAAAACACTGAGTGCCACAATCACCCCTGAGGCAATGAGCAGGAATGTCTGATTCATTGCTGCCATAGGCGGTGGCGTTGTTTCCAGAAAATCCCCCGGAAATCTTACCATGATAGCCAGCGGTCTTCCAAAATATCCAAAATTGCCCTCTGCATCTCGGCTTCCCATATTGGAATAAAGCATATAGAGAACCAAAAGCGGTGCTGCCGGCAGCGGATTTTTAAAAATCAGTGCTATCATTGCATATACGCAGGTAATCATAAGCATATTGGGCAATATGTATATGACTGCCTGAAGGACAAAATCAAAGATGTTCACAGGCAGCCCTGCATTTTTTCCATGTACTTCACACAACAGTCCAAACAGTATTGTAAAAATTCCCCAGACCATAAGCATAACGGAAAAACCCCCTGCAATTTTTCCGTTCACATAAGAGATTGGCTTTATGGGTTTTGTGTGTAAAAGTTCATACATATCCTTCCTGCTGTCTCTTAAAAATAGAAATGCCAGTAAAATCACAGAAAAGAATCCCAAAAATAATCCGGAAAAATCTGCAAATTTTCTTGCAAAATACCATGAATAGCTGTGATCTTCCATTTTTTTCCTGATATAAGAATTTGCTTCCTCCAGATCTGCCTTACGCACTCTTGCTACCGTATTATAATAATAGTCAAAAACAAAAAACTCATTTTCATATGCTTCTCCAAACAAACAATCCAGTTCCTCATCAATCTTGTCAACCACTGTGTTCTTTCGCCGGATGTTCTGTATTACGCTTTGCACCTGCTCTTTTGGCAGCTTTCTTTCCTGAATTAAGTACTGCTCTGTCAGTTGAAGTGCCAATTCCCTCCTTTCTTCCTCTGTACATGAAAGGTATCCATCCAAAATACTTACATCTGCCACTTCTTCTGGTTCCAATGGTTCTAAGGTCAACTCTTGTATTTCCTGCTCTGATGCAAAATAATGGAGCTGCAGATATGGGTTTAAAATTTGAAATAGTTGTGCGAGGATCACAATGATACCCAGCCACAAAATCGGGTTTTTGAGATAATTTTTTATCTCTTGTTTTACAATGGTTTTCATATTCTACCGCCTTTCCTTTTTCTATTCGTTCCTTTCTCTCCATTTTTCCTTACCACTCCTCCCTTGACATTTCTAAGGATAGCAGGCAAATCACAACAAAAAAACAATGCAGGTTAATTTTCTGCATTGTTTTTCTATTGTTTTATAAAGAAAATATCGCTTTTACCATTGCTCCCCCTGCTTCGGAATTTCCAGTTAATAATTTTCCTCCATGCTTCTCGCAGTACAGGCGGCTGATATACATTCCTAAGCCAAAATGTTCCAGATCATCCTGATTATTGGAATGATAATAGGCTTTTGTAATAATTTCAGCTTCCTCTGAAAAACCACATCCATCATCCAGTATGGTGATTTCCAGCCTCTGTTCCTTTGCCACTACATCCACTTTAATGATATTCTTAGCATAAGAAAATGCGTTGCCAAAGAGATTTTCAGATGCTTCCATAATCATATCCAAATCCATTGCAGCCTCTTCCCTATGGAAATAGAATTGAATCTCTGCTGTTTTATGGGTTTCTTTTTCCAAAGAATAAATGCTTTGCTGAATGCGGTTTCTCAGTAAATCCATAGAAGTTTGCTGCAAGTTCGGTTCCCGTTGTTCCAGCGACGACAATCTGCCCATGGACTCTACAAAACGATTCAGCACATCAATTTGACTCATGCCATCCTGAAGCATTTCCATAAGTGCTGTTTTATCAAAACGTTCTTCTGGAAGAAATTCCAGCATCATTTCTTGATATCCGCGAAGAACAGACAGGGGCGAACGAATGTCATGTGCAATGGCTGCCCGCAGCATCTTTTGTTCCTCAATCATCTTCCACATATGCTGATTGTTTTCGTAAAGTGCCTGCCGCATTGTCTCAAATTGCTGGCACAACGTTCCAAGTTCATCTTTATTATCATATCCAACTTGAAAATCCAATTCATTGGCTGCAATCATGTCTGAGCCGTAGGTCAGCTCCATCAATGGGGTGCTGATTTTATTCTTATAAAAAAGGAAAACTGCCATAATCATGCCTATCACGGAAAAACAAAGGATACTATATGTCTGAACAAAATCACATATTTCAGATAAATGAGAATCCCATTCATTCATTTCATAAGAATCAGGACGGGGAACATCTATCACATATCCTGTCATTTGCAGATTCTCCTGTAATTCTGTGTAGATTGTCTCATCTGTATATTTCCACCAGATTTTCTGCTGTTCCCGTTCCGCAGCAAACATAGCCCATGCCCCCAGCAGGAAACTTCCTACAATGGCTATCGCCATGTATAAAATAATGGTTTTTCGGATGGAAAGATTTTTTATTTTATCCATCGGTAGCCCATCCCCCAAACAGTCTCAATGTATTCCGTCTCTGTGAAATCCGCAAGTTTCTTACGAATTCGCCGGATAATTTCTGTCACCACACGACTGTCCCCCTCTCCTTCGTATCCACATACTTTTTCATAGATTCGCTCTTTCTCAAAAACCTGCCCCGGATTCATGGACAGAAATTCTAAAATACCATATTCCAGTTTGGTCAGTTCCACATATTCCATTTCTATCTGTACCTTTTTTGAAACATAATCAATCATGAGACCATTTTTGAATCGGTACTCTGGTCTTATTTTATGACGTTCTTCCCTTTTTAAATGTGCAACAATTCGGGCATCTAACTCTTTGAGGCTAAATGGTTTTAAAATATAATCGTCTCCTCCTGAGAGCAGACCAGTGATGCGATCCTGTTCTTCCACTCGGGCTGTGAGGAATAGGATGGGACATGATATCTTGTCCCTGATATGTCTGCATACTTCAATGCCATTGATATGAGGCATATTGATATCCAGCAAAATCAAATCCGGATTTTGTTTGATTTTCTCCAATGCTTCCTGTCCGTTTTCAGCAGTCATCACTTGGTATCCTTTTAACTCAAAATATCCCTGCACCATTTTTAGCAAGGCTTTGTCATCATCTACAAATAGCAGCTCATATCCCATTGCTTCATCACCTAACCATTCCTCCTGTCCAGTAATACTATTATTATATTCGTCCGGCAAATCCTCTGCAAGATAGTGTTCGCTCATGCAATGCAAATACGACACCAAAGCAAATTTGTTGCATCTTCTCATCGGAATCATTCTATCATAATATTTGCCCTTTTTCCACTTCTGTAAATGCCCAAAATTATAAATATTATTATTGACACAGGAGGCGGAAACCTATATACTAAACAACAGAGCAAAGGGCACGAACTTTGTATGATAACTATCAACCCAAGCAAGATAAGGAGGACAACATGCAGTGCAGCAATAAAACAAACTTAAATTTAATAACAGATAAACACGGTGCGATTATCCATGGAAATATAGTGAAAATATCCTTGTAACTGTTTCGCATAGGGCTGTGTATTCACAGAACAGTTACATATCTTTTTATGCATACAAATTGTATGTAGTTATTATTTTTTCTTATAAGCAGCTTTGTATTTTCTGGTAATCAACACCTATATAGGGTGTTTTTTTAGTGTCTAAAACACCTTTCAGAAAGGAATAATGATATGATTACTATTTATGGAAACTATACAAATGCTATCGTCTATACCACCAACAATGATGAATATGCGATTGATGAATATGCACGAAAACAACTGCAAATGATTTGCAATCACCCAAGTTCTGCCAAAAGTAAAATACGTGTCATGCCAGACGTACATCCGGGCAAAGTGGGAACCATAGGACTTACCATGACCATAGGCGATTCGCTCCTTCCCTCACTGGTGGGTGTGGATATTGGCTGCGGAATGACCATTGCAAAAATCAAAGCAAAAAATATGGAATACCAGAAATTAGATACTGTTATTCGTGAAAATGTTCCCTCCGGTGGAAAAATCAGAAAACATTCACACAAACTGAGCCATGCCATTGATTTGAGCAAACTATACTGCTATAAATCAATTAACAAAGAAAAAGCAGCTTTAAGTATTGGCACGTTGGGCGGCGGAAATCATTTCATAGAAGTAGATAAAGACGCAGATGATAATCTTTATATTGTACTCCATTCCGGAAGCCGTCATTTAGGTATGGAAGTGACAGAATACTATCTCAAGGAAGGACAGCGAGAATCACAGAGAAAAAAACAGGGGCATGCTCCCTATGAGATGACCTGCCTTGAGGGTGACTTATTAGATTCCTATATTCATGATTTGGCTATTACACAAGAATATGCAAGATTAAACAGAGATGCCATGATTGACGAGATCGTCCGCGGCATGAAATGGCGAATTCTGGACAGTTACACTTGTATTCACAACTATGTGGATTTATCAGGGGAGATCCCTATTCTGAGAAAGGGTGCCATACGTGCGAATACAGAAGAGAACGTTATCATTCCCATCAATATGCGGGATGGAATTATACTTGGCAAAGGCAAGGGAAATCCTGATTGGAATTGTTCTGCCCCCCATGGAGCAGGAAGAATTTATAAACGTTCTGAGGTAAAGGAACATCATACCGTCTCTGAATTTAAAAAGGCTATGGAGGGAATTTATTCTGTCTGCGTAAATAAAGACACCTTGGATGAAGCACCTTTTGCATATAGGAGGATAGAGGATATCATTGATGTGATTGGAGAGACCGTAAATATTGATAAGATTATAAAGCCGGTATATAATTTTAAAGCAGGCGGAAAAAATTAGTGGTGAATATTCTTTGAAGTATGGGAATTCCTGTATAAACTTCACTTACATATTCCCCCTTTCATAGAAATCCTATTTGGATTATTTTGGGAAAAATATCATATATTTCTGATAAAGTTTGCGATAATTTAGCAGATTTGAGGAAATATTACAAAATAAAGTCACATTATATATGTTAGCAGTGTTCTAATGTATTCTAACAACTTGGACTTTTTAGTGATACAATAAAGAGGATAGATTTCTTCCATAACATACTGTAATGGATAAGTCTAAATAATTAGAAGAAGAGTGAATTTTTTTTCATTTGGAGGTGGCAACGTGAGTGATTTTAACGTGCTGGGACACATCAATCGATTATGCGAGAATTATGGGTGGACGTATTATCGATTAGCACAGGAAGCTGATATCCCATATTCTACCATCACCAATATGGCAAAGCGAAACACCATTCCTTCCATTCCTACATTGGAGCGAATCTGCTTTGCCTTTGGAATTACCTTGGCTGATTTTTTTACCGCAACAAAATCCACAGAGGATATTGATTATTCTTATCAGCGTTTTTCTTTGTACTGGTCAAAACTTGCAGAGGAAGATCGTGAAATGATGATTGCTTTAGCAAAAAGATTAGGCGAGAATGCGTAAAAGGTGCCGCAAGGCACCTTTTTTCTTTTACTAAATTTGTTCCCACTGACATTGTCCTAAATGCTAATCTAATAGATATCTATTCCCCTGCAGTAAATCCCACTGAATTCTTTGATATGTTTTCAGGCTTTCGCTGTCTACGCTCTTTGTAATATTCTTATGAGTAATGGGATACTCCTGCCGAAGTTTATAAATATAATCATAGTATGCCCGATATTGTATGCCTGATTTATGCAAAATCTCCGGTGCAACCTGACTAAGAGACAAATAAGTCTCTGCAATGGAAGTATCACAATAATTGGAATAGGCATACAGTGGCGTGGTATACTTCAAATAATCATCACTTAAATATCCATCCTCGGAATTCACCAGCAATGGCGGCAAATGATCCCCATAAATATAGATAAGCACCGGTTTTTTCTCAGTTTCAAAGTAATCAATCAGCCGCCCCATTTGTATATCAAAGTTATAAACGGTCTGTCCATAATTTCCCAATTCTTTCACTGCCTCACTGCTGTAACAGTGAGATTCTGCCTGAATGTGAGTGGAGCTGTATTTCTCGCCATAAGGAGAATGTCCCTCCAGAGAAGCCCCAAAAAGAAACACCGGTTCTTGGCTGTTTTCCACCACCTTTAAAATCATGTCCACAAAAACACTGTCATTTGCAAGATTATCTCTCAGAAAATCCTCACTGGTCAGATGAAAATCCTCCTTGCTGATAAAATCATCAAAACCCATATTTTCATAGGAAATATCACGGTTGTAATAGTCCGCATTGTTGGCATGGACGGCATAAGTCATGTATCCATTGTCATGAAATTCTCTGGCAATACTTCCTGTGGGGTTTCCTGTTTTCTTAAAATAAGTGGTGTATGGTATGGCATCTCCTGATATAAACAGGTTGCTTAAGCCCGTAAGAGACTCAAATTCTGCCGCTGCGGTTCTCCCGCCATAACTGGGAGATATGATATTGCAAACCTTATATGGTGCCAAATTGGATGTCAGAGAGGTATTGAAAGAAATGCCCTCAATCTCTTCCACTTGAAATAACGATTCTGCAAGAATCAAAATCACCGTAGGTCTTTCCTGATTTTCTCCGGAATGATTCTTGTACTGCTCCATTTCTGTCCGAATACCTTCGTTGTAGCCCTCCGGTTCCCCGGTATTCTGGTTGCCGCTGAATTCCAGCAAAGTATACAGACCAAACCCCATGGCATTAAGCTGTTCCTTATTGGTGAGGTATTCTTTCTTGGTATTTATGCCTATATTTTCAAAAACATTACACAAAATAAGGATAGTCAATACAAAAAAACACAAAACTGTGGGTATGGCACTCCAATGAAAATGCGGTTTCAAATATTCTCGGAGTTTTTTTCGAAATTTTACACAAAGCACCACAATTCCAACAAAGAGCATCAAAACAGTCAACAATATCCAAAAGTTTACATACTGTCCGGCAATTCCCACAATCTCTCCTGCCAGTGCAAAGTCTGCACTGGAAAATAATGCATTTTGATACTTCATCTTAATCAGATTTCCCAGAAGATACAAACCAAAGACAACCGCAAAGATCAAATTGCCCAACGGCATACCTAAAAGTCTCTGCAGCGTAAGCACCAGCAGACAAAACACCAATACATTCACTGCCAGCATGGAATTAAAATACATATGGCTCAAATACCAGCCAAAGCTCTCATCATTGAAACTATACTGAAAATATCCATGCAGTGCGATATACGTCACAGCAAACAACAGCGTGGACAAATGTCCTTTCACTGCCAAATACCCCAAAAAGCACACGGTGAGCCAAATCATAAGATTTCCTAAATCATATTCCCAGAACAGCTTATTTGTATTTGTATTTGTATGCCAGCTAAAGAACAAGGCAATTACAAATCCAATGATATAGCTGCCCCCATAAGAAATACTGCGAAAAATCCCATGCCTGTCTGGGGTATCTGCCATATCCTTTGGCAAAATCTTTCTCTTTACAGTCAGAACCGGCAACAGCAAAAGCAATGAAAACCATAGAAAACATATGGTAATAGAAAACGCTTTTCTACTATAATACTTTGTGAGATAACTATTGTTATTGATAATAATACTATCTATCTGTAATGTCTGCTTTTGTCGTGAGGCTAAATCAATCCGCAGCCCATTGTCGTTTTCTGCTGCTTTCTTAAGTGCAACCCGGTTGCAGCCCTCTCCCATCACAAAATTGACTGACTGATAGGAATCTGCATAATATACATAGACATCCTCTCCCAAATTCGTGGCAGAAATCACATTCAGTTCCAAGGTATGCAAATTTGTAAGACCATTATTTATTAGATTCACAAAAATCCATGGATCTGCCGAATCGGAAGTGATACTGCCATCTTCATTCTGCGTAAATTCTTTTAAATATGCTTTGGGCGGTGTAAATTCCTGTGAGGTAATCACAGCTTCAGGATAAATTTTTCCTGTGATATGAGAAGTAATCCCAAAGATGTTCACCGAAAACAAAATTCCTGCTAAAAACAAAAGCAGCCACACAATTCCTGCAGCAATGAAACCTGCTTTCCTTTTATTCATGCTCTGCCTCTTTCCCATCCGGCAGCTCTCCCATATAATAGAACCCTTTACACTCCTTTAATTTCACCGTTTGCAGAGTGCCTAACAGGGAGACATCTCCCGGAAAATGTACCAGCATATTGTTGGACATTCTGCCGGTTACCAAAGATTTATCCTGCTGATTTATTTCTTCCACCAAGACCTGCTGCACACTTCCTTCATAGACCTGTGCCCTCTTTCTTGCAATGGCTTGTACTTCTTTTAATAGGCGTTCAAATCTATCCTTTGTCACTTCCTCTGGAACTTGATTTTCCATAACTGCTGCTGGTGTTCCGGTGCGTTTGGAATAGATAAAAGTAAAGGCATTATCAAATTCCACCTGCTTCACCACATCCATGGTATCTAAGAAATCCTCCTCTGTCTCCCCCGGAAAACCAATGATAATATCAGTGGTTAAGGAGATGTCCGGAATTTCCTCTCGGATTTTCTTGGCTAGATTCAGATACTTTTCCTTGTCATATCTGCGGTTCATCTCCTTTAATACTCTGGAACTGCCGGACTGCAAAGGCAGATGCAGGTGACGGCATATTTTCTTTGAATGTTTCATCACTTCTATTAATTCCCCAGACAAATCTTTGGGGTGGGACGTCATAAACCGGATACGTTCTAAGCCCTCAATTTTCTCTATCTCCCGCAAAAGTTGGGCAAAACTTATGGGTTCTTCCAGGGTTTTTCCATAGGAATTTACATTTTGTCCCAACAGCATAATTTCTATCACACCGTCTGCCACCAACTGCTGAATCTCATGGATAATATCCTTGGGATTCCGACTGCGCTCTCTGCCTCGCACATAGGGTACAATACAATAGCTGCAAAAATTATTACAGCCAAACATAATATTGGTACCGGACTTAAACTTAAATTTTCGTTCCATGGGCAAATCTTCCACAATTTTATCCGTATCCTGCCAAATATCAATGACAGTACGCCCTGATTCAAACATGGTGGTCATCAGTTCTGCCAATTTAAATACATTGTGGGTTCCAAAGATCAGATCCACATGACGGTAGCTCTTCTTAATCTTTTCCACCACCTGAGGCTCCTGCATCATACAACCACATAGGGCAATTCTCATATGGGGATTTTTCCGTTTCACACCGTTTAAGTAGCCCAATCTGCCATAAACCTTTAAATTCGCATTTTCCCTTACAGTACAAGTATTGTAAATAACAAAATCGGCTGTTTCATCTTCTGCGGGTATATAGCCAATTTTCTCCAATACACCGGCAAGCTTTTCTGCATCCCTTGCATTCATCTGACATCCAAAATTTTGGACAAAATAGGTAAGCGGCCTGCCGGCTTCTTTCCTTTCCCTCTCCACATACTTTGCTGCCTTTGCCATAAAGTAATACTGTCTTTGGGTTTCCTCTCTGGGTGGCTCCTTGGTAAGGTCTACCAAAGCCATAAGTTCTTTATTTTCCAACATAGCAATCATAATCAGGCATCTGCCTGTACTTTCCTTTCTTAATTCTTTTGTCAACACAGTCATAAGCATAGCATACTTTCAAATCTCCCGCAATGCTACTTTTCGAAAAATCCAATGGTTTTATACAACAGCATCGCCATCATGCAAAGAAGAAGAATGCTGGTCATCACCCAGTCCAGCTTATAAACCTGACTTCCATAGATGATAAGATAGCCCAGACCGGCTCTGGCAGCCAAAAATTCTCCTATGATAACACCCACCAGTGAAAGTCCCACGTTTACCTTCATATTGCTGATAATTGCAGGAATTCCCGAAGGCAGCACCACTTTATATAAAACCTGCCACTTACTGCCGCCCAAAGTATAGATTAACTTTTCTTTTTCGCCATCCGTCCGTTGAAAAGTAGTATACAGTTGAATCATACTTCCAAAAATCGCCACCGAAATTCCAGCTACAATAATGGTGGTCTTTCCTGTTCCCAGCCAGACAATCAATAAAGGTGCTAAGGCTGACTTTGGCAGCGAATTCAGCACCACCAGATAGGGTTCTAAAACCTTGGCAGCCCCTTTGCTCATCCACAGTATCATTGCCACCAGAATGCTGATTATGGTGGTTAATGTAAAACTTACTACGGTTTCCAAAAAAGTAATGGAAGTATGTTTTAGCAAATCCCCGGACTTGGTCAGGGAAAAAATGGTCTTTCCGATGCGGACAGGGCTGCTGAAAATAAAATCATCAATCAGCTTTAAGCTGGCCGATATCTGCCAGAGGACTAAAAACGCCAAAATAATCCCCACCTGTGCCAACCGTATATGTCTTTTTGTTCTGCGGATATCATCTAAAAATACAATTTGTTCTGCGGATACTTTATACTCCACCTGCCCCAAGCTCCTTCCATAATAAGTTAAAGTAATCCTTAAATTCCGGTGCATTGCGGGAAGTAAAAGGGGTACGGTTTTCAATGCTTAACTCAATGGGTATGATGGTTTTCACGACAGCAGGACGTTTGGTCAGCACAATCACCCGATCCGCCAGAGAAATGGCTTCTGACAAATCATGAGTCACCAGAATAGCAGTTTTTCGCTCCCGTTTTATAATCATGCCGATATCATCTGCCACAGAAATTCTTGTCTGATAGTCCAATGCTGAGAAGGGTTCATCCAGTAAGAGTAAATCCGGCTCCATAGCAAGTGTTCGTATCAGAGCCGCTCTCTGACGCATTCCGCCGGACAGCTCTGAGGGCTTTTTGTACTTAAATTCCGCCAAGCCATAGGTGTCCAGCATCTGCTCAATATGTGCCTCCTTTTCTTTGGTCAGGTTTTTGTTAATTTCCGGTCCAAGAATCACATTTCGGTAAATGGTACGCCACTCAAACAGATGATCCTTTTGCAGCATATAACCAATGTTCGTCTGGGTATTTTGACTGCTGTAAAGAGTAATATTGCCCTTTTCCGGAGTATTCAGCCCGGAGATCAGGGAAAGCAGAGTGGACTTGCCACAACCGGAGGGACCGATAATTGCCACAAATTCGCCCTTTTCTACCTGAAAAGAAATATCCCAGAGAGCCGGCTGCTCTCCTTCTTCACTATGGTAGGTAAAGCTTACATTTTGCAGTGACAGCATAACACTCATCAAAAAACCTCTCATAAGATAAACTTCTTTCTTTATCTTATGAGAGGTCTTGCTGTTTTGACAATATGTAAGATTGATTTTCTAATCCATTCTGCTCATAGATTGACACATTTCTATACACTACCATTACCCTTGTTCAATATGAACCGAAAGCTGGTTGTACGGAATGGAAATTCCTGCTTCATCAAAAGATAACTTGATATTCTCCGTTAAATGCCATTTCACTGCCCAATATTCCTTTGTGGGAACCCACACATGAATTCCCAGCATCACGGCACTGTCGGCCAAATTATCTACAAAAATGTCAATGGGCTTATCCTTTAAGACAGACTCTTCTCTCACAATAAGCTGTTCTAAGCACTTTTTAGCCTCTAAAATATTGGCATCATAAGAGATTCCCACACTGATATCTACTCTGCGCTCTTCCTGTCCGGTTACATTCACAATATTGGAATTCATCAGGGTACCGTTGGGAATCATTATTACCTTGTTATCGTTGGTTAAAAGCTTAGTATAGAAAATCTGAATCTGCATTACCGTTCCCTCAAAGCTGCCATCCACGATAAAATCGCCTATCTTAAAGGGCTGTAAAATTAGAATAAGCACACCGCCTGCAAAGTTTGACAAGCTGCCCTGCAGTGCAAGACCAATGGCCACACCTGCCGAACCCACCAAAGTCACAATGGAGGTGGTCTGAATCCCCAATTTCCCGGCAATTATCATAACCAGCACCAGATACAAAAGCACTCTCAGCAGAGAATCAATAAACTGTTCCACTCCCTTGTCTGCACTGGAACGTTGTAAGGAACGTCTTATAATCTTTCGAATCAAGGAGATAATCTTCTTTCCAATAAAGAAAATTATTATGCAAATCAAAATATTGATTCCGAAATCAATAATCCCCGGTATATAACCCTGCAGAGTCTCCATCAGCACACTGGGCTTTACATCTTCTATGGTAAGGTTAGAAAGTTCATCCACCTGCTGGGCAATCTGGGTTTCGAGACTTTCTTCCGCTAATAAATACATACTTGCTCCTTTCTTTTTTCTGTTAGGAAAGAACTCTTTCAAAGATAGATACACTTAACGGTGCCAGCTTTACCCTCAGGCAATAGGCTCTCTCATCACATTCTTCTTCTCTTGCGGTCTTTATGTTGGCATTGACTCCATGAGTTCCACAAAATGCCTTGTCATCACTGTTAAAAATTTCACGATATTGTCCCGGATAAGGTACACCGATTTTGTAATTTTCCCGATGTACCGGAGTAAAGTTACAAATCACCAGCAAATCCTCTTCCGGTTTGCTGCCTTTTCGCAAAAATACGCTAAGGGTTTCATTAATAGCCGTGTTGTTAATCCACTCTAAGCCCTGATTTTCCTCCTCCAACTCATATAATGCAGGATATGTTTGATACAGCTCATTTAGTACAGAAATCATTTTCATCACACCGGCATTTTTTTTCTTTTTCAAAAGCTTCCACTCCGGTGTAAGACTTTCACACCACTCATACTCTCCGGCTGTTTCGTTGCCCATAAAGGTAAGTTTTTTCCCTGGATGTACCATTTGATAGGCATACATCAGACGAAGGTGTGAAAATCTTGCATCCCCCTCCCCTGTCATTTTATTCAGCATAGAATGTTTGCCATGTACCACCTCATCATGGGAAAACGGCAACATATAATGTTCGTTGCAGGCATACACCATAGTATTCAGAAATTCATTGTAATAGCCCTTTCGGAATAATGGATCACAGCCAAAAAAGCGAAAAGCTTCGTTCATAAACTCAAAATTCCACCGGTAATCAAAGCCCAAACCTTCTTCTCCCAGCGGTGCAGTAATGTTTCCAAAGAGCGTAGACTCCTCCGCAATCATCAATACATTGGGGTTCCGTTTCTTTATAATAGAATTTAAGTGCTTGATAAATTCTATTCCCTCCAAATTTTCACTGCCGCCATAAATGTTTGGTGTCCAATCGCCATCTAAACGGTCATAGTCATGATAGAGCATGGAGGACACTGCATCCACCCGAAGCCCATCTACATGAAACTCCTCCACCCAATACAGGGCATTGGCAATGAGGAAATTGCTGACTTCCTTTTTTCCATAATCAAAAGCATAAGTTCCCCAGCGCTTATGCTCCCGGCGGTTTTCCAATGAGGGTTCATAGAGCGGATATCCATTAAAACACATAAGCCCGTCCCCATTTTTTGGAAAATGTGCCGGAACCCAGTCTAAGATTACCCCAATCCCTGCCTTGTGAAGCTCATCAATAAAATATTTGAAATCATTAAATGAACCAAAACGGCTGGTGGGAGCATAGTACCCGGTGGTTTGATAGCCCCATGATTCGTCTAAAATATGTTCCATCACCGGCATAATTTCCACATGGGTCATATGTAATTCACTCACATGTGAAATAACCATAGGTGCCAACTCCCGATAATTGTAAAAGGTCTTCTTACCCTTTTTCTGAAAGGAACCAAGATGCAGCTCATAGACAGAAATGGGCTGCCTGTGATAGTCTGTTGTCTCTCTCTTTTTCAGCCATGCACTGTCACTCCATTTATATTTCTCTGTCTCCCCTACCACAGAACAGGAGTTCGGGCGAAGTTCAAAAGTATTGGCATAAGGATCCGATTTTAAAAGAACTAGCCCGCCCCGCATTTTAATTTCATATTTGTAAATATCTCCCTCCTTTGCCTCTGGCACAAAGAGTTCAAAAATATCACTATCGGATACCCGCTGCATCTGGTGGCGTCTGCCGTCCCAGTGATTAAATTTTCCTACTACGCTGACCCGCACAGCCTTTGGCACCCAAACTGCAAATTGTACTCCAAAAACTCCGTCCCGCACCATGGGATGTGCTCCCAGCACCTGATATATCTCATAATGAATACCAGCAGAAAATTTTACACAATCTTCACCTGTAATCAACGGTTCAAAACGATAACTGTCTTCTATCTGGATTTCTTCTTTTCCTTCTGTAACCAGAAAACGGTAATTCATCTTCTTCTTGCCCGGAATAAATACCGCATAAAACCCCTCTTCATCCACCTGTTCCATAGGATATATCTTGCCAGTGTCCTTAAATTTTACTTTCACATCACTTGCCTGTGGCTGAAAGGTTTGTATCAGCATTCCTTTTTTTACTGGAAATGCACCTAAAATTCTCTGAGGCTTGTCCTCTTCTGAGTACACCACAGATTCAATTTTAGGCCAATTCATCAAATCATATAGTTTATCTGTCATAGCTTTTCCCTCCATACATTATTGTATGCAAAATTCGAGCATATTTTACAATTATGATACTATATTCTGCACTTTTTTTCAACTTGAATAATTCTCTAAAAAGTCAAAAACCTCTTTTAAACCATCCAACTGCACTCCCGCATCTACCTGTACTTGAATTTCCGGTGGCAGGGAACTGTAAGAAATATCTGTCTCTGTGTAAATTTCACCGCTGTCCGTATAGTAAACAATAATATTGCCCTCCCCATCAAGCTTCACTTGATACCCCATGGCAACTTGGGAATCTTTATAGGTCTTTCGCAGCACCAGCTTATTGGAAGAAAAGCACACCATTGTAAAGTCGCATAAGCCTTTCTGTAAATCACTTTGGGAGGGCGACTGAGCATACGCCTTGATTTTCTCCAACATTTCTTCTCTGGTGCAGCCTACGTATTCTGCGGGCATAGGAAGTTTTTCCTCTGTCAGCTGGTTCTGCTGCAAATCATAACTCTCCAAGATATAAACAGTCTGATCCGAGGTATACTTGTCTGTTTCAACTGCAGTTCTTTGGGTATCTTCTATATGCTCTGATTCCTGCTGATTTTCCTCATCTCTGGACATATAATATCCGGTCATATAAGAAGCACCGGCAGCCAGTGCCAGAAATAGTAAAAAGCTGATAATATAGGTCTTTTTCATATCATTTCTCCTTTTCTTTCCCTATATTATCAGCCAAATTATTATATTTTATACAATTTTTTCCATTAGATTAAATGAAGCTTCTGTGCTATTCCCACAATCAAATATCCCTTAGGCAGTGAAAACAGCTCTTCTTCGGTAAATTCCTTTAATACCAGCAACAGTATACCATAAACTGCCACAGCCACCACCAACGCAATCACGATGCTGACAGTATTACTGTCAATCAACTGTTCCAGTCCCAGATATACCAGATAAGACAATAAACCCATGGCAGCAGAGGCAATGATGGGAATCACAAAAGTCTTATGAATTTCCTGCCGATAGCCGGTGGCTCGCCGGATGGCAATGGAATTTAGTATACACATCAACAGAGCAAAAAACACATTTCCAATGACCATAGAATAAATACTTAAATCAGTAAATGCCACCAAAACATACACCAAGGCTACATGTAACACCAAGGAAATAAAGGCATTGGTCACCGGCACATTCATTCGATTTAACCCCTGTAAAATTCCATTGGATAAGGTGGACAGGGAATAGAATACTACCGCACTGGAGCCCGCCATCAAAAGCTGTGCTGGAAGTTCTCTGCTGTCATTAAATAGTAACTGCAGAATCGGTGAGCCCAACACTGCCAGCCCAACACTGCTGGGAATGGCAATGACCATCACAAACCGGATGGAAACATTTATTTTTTGCTGAATCAACCTTCGATCTCTGGCAGCAACTGCCGCTGTCAGACTGGGAATGGTGGAGGCAGCCATGGCACTTGCTATGGACACCGGCACATTGACCAGCAGGCGGTATTTTCCGGTAAATACCCCAAACAACTCTGTATAATTCTTCACTCCCTTGGCACTCATTACATTACTAAAGATAATCTGATCAATAAACGTACTGGAATTATATACGGCAGTGCTTAAAACTATCGGCACAATGGTGGAAAAAAGCAACAGATAAATTTCTTTGTAACTTTCCGTCTGTACTGTGATGTCCCGTGCCATTTTCCTGCGAAGTACCCGCTTGTAGGCAGCCATCATAAACAGCAAAAAACCCAGACCCACCAAAGCTCCGGCAAAGGTACCCAGCGTACTTCCTGCCGCACCATAAGCTCCGGCATAATTTTCATTCTGCAAAATTTTAGCCACTTTACTGCCATAAGCAAAGAGATAGTAAGCAGCCACTATACTGACTATTGCATTGACAATCTGCTCCACAATTTGGGAAACCGCTGTGGGCATCATAGTTCCTAATCCCTGACAATAACCTCGCAGAACGCCCATAATTGCCACAATCAATATGGTGGGTGCCAACACACGCAAAGAAAAGGCTATCATGGAATCTTTCATAATGGTTCCGGCAATAAAATCTGCCAACAGAAATGTCACCGAAGCGATAAAGGTACCCACCACCAGTGCAAAAAACATACCTGCCTTAAAAATCTTATATGCGTTCTTATGTTCCTTATTATGTGTTCTCGCTGCCACCAGCTTAGAAATAGCCGTAGGCAGGGAATAAGAAGATATCAGCAGCATCATGGAATACACCTCAAAGGCAAAACCATAAAGTCCATTTCCATAATCTCCAATCACTCTGGTAACCGGAACGCGGTAAAGCAGTCCAATAACACGAGCCAATATGGAGGCAGTTGCAAGAATACTTCCCTGCACCACAAATCCTGTGCTGTTTGTCTTTTTCTGTCCCATAGTAGTTCTCCTTTTTATCGTGTAATCCCCAGTTGCCTTAAAATCTCTTCCTGCTTTGCAAACATGACCTTCTCTTCCTCCGGTTCCATATGATCATAGCCCATCAAATGAAGCATACTGTGGGCAATCAGAAAGGCAAACTCCCGCTGATAGCTGTGACCGTAGCCCAATGCCTGATCTTTCATCTTATCCAGCGAGATAATAATATCTCCCAGCATCAGTTCTCCGCTCTCCGGATGAAAACATTCCGGCTGCTGTTCTTCTATGGCATCAAAACATCCTGCCTTTGAGTACTCTACCATAGGAAAGGACAACACATCTGTGGCGGCATCTATGCTTCTGCATTCCTTATTGATTTCATGAATCTTGTCGTTATCAGTCAAAATCACATTGACTTCACACTCATAGGGGCATGCTTCATAATCCAAGGCTGCATTTACCACCAGTTCTGCCAGTTCCCCATAGGAAATCCCTAAATCCAACGTATATTCTTCTTCCAGACTAATTGTCATCACTTTCTTCCTTTCTGTGCACGTAACTGTTTTGTACCTTCCCGGTTACTCCTTCTCTTTGACCTTATCACATAAGCGTACAATTAGAAAATCTCTTAATAGTGCATAATCTCTCATGGAAAGCTCTGATTTATCCAAAAGCCCCCGATTGACCTTCTGCCGGATAATGGCATTTAAATAGACATCCTCAGCCGTTTCCCCCGCATATCCGGATTCCTTTGCAAGCACCAGTGTCTCTGTCACCAGAACAATACTTGCCTCTCTGGTCAAAGGTTTCTCACTTTCTGCTGCCAAAGACAGCACCACATCCACCATTCGTTTCGGCAGTTTTTTCCAGTATGCAGTTTCAATAAAAGGATCCACATAATTTTTCCCCAAAGTTCTTGCATAATTGTAATAATATATACTGCATTTTGTCAAAAGACTGTCTGCTCCCAGCATAGTTGCTGCTGTTGCTGCCAATGAAGCAGAGTCAGCGGCATGGTTATACACCCTGCGTTTTGTCTTAATCATGGCAGAAATAATTGCATATTCTGGCTTAATAATTTTATTCAATGTATAGTTTTCCTTGTTGCGGCTGCGATACAAGTAAGGAAATACCACAATTACCGCCAAAATATTTATCCCAGCTCCTATTAAAATATCAAATAGTATGTTGATCTTAAAGCGCTCTGTCCTAAAAAACACATAGACACACATGGTAAGTACATAGATGGAAAACATGGTAATCAAACCTGACATTACCTGCCTTTTCTTGGTAAGGCAGCTGCTGAAATAGGCCGCAACAATACCGGCGATTAAGTAAAAGAGCAGGATTTCTATATGCATCCCTCCCCACAAAAACACCGTGCTAAGTATCACTGCATGTGCCGCAATGGCAGGTACAATGCCGCAGACCACACCCATCATTACCGGAAGAACCAGTACCGTATCACAGTAATCTGGTTCGTACACCATAAATATGCCCAAAACCAAGCCAATACCATACACGATACTGATTTCCACCGGAGATATGGGATGGTATTCCTTTACGTTTATCACATCCGCAGCATAAGCAACAATAAAGGCTGTGCACAGCACTAAGGAAAGTGCCATAATGGAAATGGTTTTCTGAATGCTCATATGAAGCAGGAAGAAAGGCACTCCTCCAGAAACTATTAACGTTTCTAAATACACAGCCACCGCCATTTGTATATTCCTTTTTTCGGATATTTTTTTCATCTTGCCGTTCCCCCACGCTTTGGCTTCGACTGCTTACTCTCATAATCCTCATATGCTTTTACAATTTTCTGTACCAAGGGATGGCGCACCACATCCTTGCTTGTCAAGCTGCAGAAAGCTATCTCGTCCACCTTCTTAAGCACCCGCTCTGCCATCTCAAGACCAGACTTCTGATCCTTTGGCAAATCCTTTTGGGTAGCATCTCCGGTGATCACCACCTTAGATCCAAAGCCGATTCGGGTTAAAAACATCTTCATCTGTGCTGGTGTAGTATTTTGAGCCTCATCCAAAATAATGAAAGCATTATCTAGAGTACGTCCACGCATATAGGCAAGAGGTGCCACCTCAATAAGCCCTTTTTCCATATTTTTCAAAAAACTGTCCGCCCCCATAATCTGATATAAGGCATCATAAAGAGGACGCAAATAGGGGTCTACTTTGCTCTGTAAATCTCCCGGCAGAAATCCCAGCTTTTCTCCCGCTTCAATGGCAGGTCTGGTGAGAATGATTCTGCTGACTTCATCATTTTTGAAGGCGGAAATTGCCATGGCCATGGCAAGGTAGGTCTTACCGGTACCGGCAGGACCAATACCGAAAACTATCATCTTGTCACGAATGGCATCTACATATTCCTTCTGTCCCAAGGTCTTTGGCTTAACAGGTTTCCCCTGAATGGTGTGACAGATACAGTCCTTGTCAATCTCCAGTATCTGCCCCTCCTTTTCCTCAAAGGTCAGGGACAGAATATAGTCCACATTCTGCTCGGTAATTTGGTTGCCACGCTTTGAGAGAGCGGTAAGATTTTCAAAAATCGTCTGTGCCTTTTCCACCTCATGAGGTGTCCCTATCACATGAATCCCCTCTCCTCTTGTAACAATGGTTACATTTAAGGTATGTTCAATTTTCTTTATATAATGATCAAACTGCCCAAATACATTTTTCATGTGTTCCATGGGTATGTTAATTATCACTTCCTGATTCTCCATCAATTTGCTGTTCCTTTCCATCTATATTCAAGTCTATCGCTGTGGCTTCCTTGCGAATCCCCAGCTTTTCAATGGCTGTCAGCCTTCCACTGGCATGACAGGTATTTTTGTCTATTTCTATTGTAACATTATTTTGCTGAATTTGAACCCCTTTTTCTTCTAAACTTTCCATAAATTTTAAAAGACGCTCTTTTGCTTTTTGTTCTGCTTGTGCTTTTGTATATTTTTTTGTTTCGATGATGTCTTCGCAGACAGTCACACTCCCCACAGATATCGGCAAATAGAAATTCTCTCCAATGGTAAGCTGATGAATATCTGATATGGTATGATAAGTATTGTATTTTATCCTATGACATCCTAAAATCACGGACTTTTGGTTCCATTTCAGATATAAGCCATACCTGTTGTTTCCTGTGACCGTTCGAAGCTTGTAATCTAAGGAAAAACTGTCTTCATAATTATAATTTACTTTTCCGTAAATATCTGCATCCGCTGCCACATACTGATAATTGATAATTTCTTCTGCATCATCTGTAATGGGCAGTGCTGAACCCACCAGCAAATCCCCAGTCTTTACCACATCTCCCATTTGCACATAAGGTGTCCCTGCCCTGGTGATGATGCTGGTGATAATTGCCTCCTTGTTGGCATACAGATCACTGGGCTGATTCTCTTGAATATGCTCCACTGAAGTGTCCGTATTCTCTTGAATATCTACAATAAGCCGAGTACCCACCAACTTTGCCGAAGTCCAAATAATATCATTGAACTCCGCTCTCAGCAAAGTCTCTATCTCTTCACAGTTTACTTTAGATTTCCACATGCCATGCACTACCTGATGTTCTTCTAAAAACTGCAACAGCACATCATCGGTTCTGCCCCGGTTGCCATTAAATTCTATCTGCCACACAAATAAAGATAAAATGTAAACAAATACTGCACAGGCTGCGATTCCTGCAAAAAACATCTTTCGTTTTCGATATTTATACAAGAAAAAGGGAAAACCGTGACGTTCCAAAATCCTTACGGTTACATTGGTTTTGCGAATAATGGTTTTCAGTTTGCGGAAAGCAGGAACACTTAGATACATCTCATAGCTGTGATCCTTGGGCATAATATTCCAAATAAGAATGCTGTTCTTACTACAAAGATTTAGAAACCGCTCCGGTGAACCGCCGGTAAGCCGGATACGCACATACCCTCTCAGAAATTTAAACAAAGCAAACAAAAGAGTCCCTCCAAAATCCGGCTTTCTACATACTATATGCATGGGACTATTTTTTCATTCCTATGCATATAATGAATTAAATCAATTTCCAACCGGAGGAGTTATGAAAGGCAAATTGAAAGAAGAATTAACCGAATCCCTGAGGCTGCCCAAGGACTTAATGTTCGGAGCCGTGATTGTCACTGCCACCGGAGACAGAGAAATCTATATCGAAAACTATAAGGGGCTTTTAGAATACTCAGATGACAAAATCAAATTGCAAACCAAAACCTGTACTCTGACCATCTGCGGTAAAAATCTCGTCATCAGCTATTACACCAATGACGAGATGAAAATTATCGGCTGCATTGGATGTATCCGCTATTCCTGAATCACTGCCTTGATAAACGGCTTGGGTTCTTGTCTTTCCCTAGAGAAGCGATACGCCGCCTGAAAGCGCTCACAGGCTTCTGCCACTTTGGAGTTATCATTGGCATAACAGACAGCAATGGGTTCCTGTTCCTCTACATAGTCTCCCGTTTTTTTCAACAGGCGAAATCCTGCCTGATAATCTAAAACACTGTCTAAGTTTTCTCGCCCGGCTCCCAACATCAGTGCGGCAATCCCCACTTCATCTGCCAAGATTTCACGCACATAGCCTTTTTGATCCGATAAGATTTGCAGCCGGTATTTTGCGGAAAGAAGCTGTTTGGTATTGCTAAGGCTGCTTGTGTCCGCCCCCTGTGCCTTCATCCACTCCATGAACTTTTTATATGCCAGCCCATCTTCCAAAACCCGCTTCATTTTCCTTTTTCCATTGGTCACCCTCTTTACCAAGCCTGTTCCATAAAGCATATAAGCTCCCAGTGTGATACAAAGTTCCGTGAGTTTCTCATCCCCTCTGCCCTGCAGCACCTCCAATGCCTCCCAGACCTCAAGGGAATTGCCCACCATATAGCCCAAGGGTTCATTCATATCAGAAATCACTGCTATGGTATGTCTGCCTGCTCCATTTCCTATTCTTACCATGGTTTTTGCCAAAGCAACGGCAGCCGCTTCTTCCCGCATAAAGGCACCGTTGCCGCATTTTACGTCCAATACGATGGTATCTGCCCCTGCTGCCAGTTTTTTACTCATAATACTGCTGGCAATCAGCGGAAGACTGTCTACGGTGGCTGTAACATCCCGCAAAGCGTATATCTTCTTGTCTGCTGGTGCTAAATGGGCAGTCTGCCCCACCAGGGCAATTCCGATATCATTGACCTGACGGATAAAATCCTCTTGTTCCATAACCGTGCGAAAGCCTGCAATAGATTCTAACTTGTCAATGGTACCTCCCGTATGTCCTAAGCCTCTGCCGGACATTTTTGCTACCGGAATACCAGCAGCGGCGGCCATGGGACCCAGAATCAGAGACACCTTGTCTCCCACCCCCCCAGTGCTGTGTTTGTCACATTTTACCCCTTGAATTCCGGACAAATCTAAAGTATCACCGCTGTCTGCCATTGCCATGGTAAGGTTTAAGGTCTCTGCCTCATTCATACCCCGAAAATAAATTGCCATCAGCATGGCAGACATCTGATAATCCGGAATCTCCCCCTTGGTAAAGCCCCCCACCATATAACGGATTTCCTCCTGTGTCAGTATATCATTGTTTCTTTTTTTCATAATTAAATCATACATTCTCATTGCACTTTCCCCTTATTTCATTCTCTTAAATCAGGCTGATTTCCTAAACAGCTATGTTATTTACAAGCGTTTTGTCTCTGCTTTCCGATATATTTTGCTGGGTCTATGACTTTCCCCTTCCGTCATAGCTCCGGTTTCCTCCACCTGATGAATGATCTTTTTCCTGAAATTTGCCTTGTATAAAGGCTTTCCTAAGATGATTTCATACACTTTCTGTAACTGTGGCAGTGTAAATTCTTCTCCCACCATTTCAAAGGCTATGGGAGTATACTCCACCTTATTACGGATACGTTCCACTGCATATGCAATCATTTCTCCATGGTCAAAGGCAATTTCTTCTTTCTTGGACAATAATTCTTCCACCGGAAACAAACCAACCTCCGATACACGTTTTCCCACCTGCGGACATACCTTATCCTTAGGCACCAATGCCATATAAGATACTGATATAATTCGGGAACGGGGATCCCTGTTTATGGCACCCCAAGTATACAACTGTTCCATATATATATTTTCCAATTTTGTCTCCTCAGATAATCCTCTTTTTGCTGCCTCTTCCAAGGTCTCACTGATTCCCACAAATACTCCCGGCAGTGCCAGTTGGTTTTTAAATGGCTCTTGGGAACGTTTTACCATCAACACTTTAAGCTTTTCATCTTCGATAGTTAAAACAATTAAATCCACTGTTACAGATGGTTTTTCGTATATCGTAGTTTCCTTCTCCATACCTATTCTCCATTCTCTTTTATTACAATATATATGCAAAATCTAATATTCGATATGTTCAGAACTAATGAATCACCGTCTCTATATATTAGTAGTTCCAATATACTAAGCATAGTAGTATATAATAACTTCTTTGTCAAGAAATTTCTTGATTATAGAAATATTTTATCACATTTCCGGAATAAAAAATAGACAGCTCCTTTTCTATAAAGAACTGTCTATTCTTCTGCACTACTGCACAAATAAATGTTGTTTTGTATCATTTTGTACCATCCATTTTCTTAACCCTAACCGAAAAAATTTACTGTACTTGCTGTTTCATAAAGGGTTTCTGTTGCATTTCTGTTATACATATTACTTGGCTGCTGTACCGGATTTTGATATGGCACAGCTTTGTTGTTGTAATATTGCAGTAAAACTTTCCGAAATTCTAAGTTGTTCTTATTCTCTTGTTCTCGTGTATGCCGCTCTGAGCCTGCTTTTGCTTCCCGCTCAACTTTTTCGATTGGATTTACTTTATAAATTGCCTGTAATTTGTCAACTGCATCGTCCGCCTCCCTTGTGGGTATTTCAATAGCAACCGGTACTAAAATCCTTTAGTACTATGGCACTATATTTATCGGCATAATATTCAGAAAACTTTATAGCTTTTTATGAAATATTCTGTTTTTATCAGATTTTAAAATAAAAGTTTACTCATTATAAAGTATTGGGGACTTGCATTACGGCCATCCATTCTATTTAGTTCATATCTTCATAAAGATATTGATATAATTCTTCAATTAGACGATCTAGATACCCTTCATCCAAAGCACCATAAGATTGACGAATAATCTGCTTCATTGCCTCACAGCGTTTAAAATATTTTACTTCTTCCTCTAAGTTTTCATCAATATCTGTATCAATCACAAAGGTATCGAAGCTTTTCTTAAACCACTGGGTAATTTCACTGGTAAGCTTATTCTCCTCCATGGCAAGCTTCGCTATGGATCTGGCATTTTTCATACAGCAAAGACCAATAATGACAAAAACGATACACAAAATCCCCAAGACAATTTCCATCATATTTTTGTTAAAATCATTTAACGGCAGATGAATAATGTTTAAAACAGACATCAAAACTACCGCCAAACCAATTCCCCCGACAATCAGCAGAGAATAGGCCGAGGATAATAACTCCTGATGACGTTCTGAGTGATGGATGTATACATGTTCATGCTGCTCCAACAGTTCTTCTCCTGCCGTTTTTGGTTCTTCTGCTCTCAAACTTATCTTTTGTATCATGGCAAGCTTTTTTGCCATTTCTACCTGACTTTCTGGCACAGATACATGGTAACGTTCGGAATCCTCATTATATATTAACTGTGCACGTTCCACATCAAATTTTTTCAACAACTCGTAGTAATTCTCTGCCTCTTCCTTTGAGGCTATCATAATTACCTTATTGTCATCGCTCTCAGGCAACTCTTCCACCAATACAACCCCACAACTACTGCACCTGTGAATTCCCGAACGATATTCATTTTTACATTTTGGGCACCAAGGCATACCTTTTTTCCTCCTATGATCAGTTCATTCTCTTTAGTATATCACAAGTTTTTCTATTGTACAAATCTTTCTTGAAATTTGCACAATTAATTTGCAACCACTGTACTGTACAGCCAGTGCAAAAACTACTCTGCTACTGCTCACAGATTCCCTGTATCCAGTAACGATTTTGCTTAAATGCCTCTTCGATGTATGGGGCAAAATCCGGTATGCTAACAGTATTGATGCATAGCTTGACAGCAAATGTCAATCTTGTGTTTGAATAGTAACACTTCTCTGCCAATTCACCAGCAATTTTGATAGAGCATCATTGCCTTTTATGAAGGAAGATGTTATGATGAGAGAAAGTTCTTCCGAACTATTTAGAAAAAACGTAACATAGCTATTCCGTACAAGACAAAGGAGCAAGTATGAAAATCACAGTAATTACTGTAGGTAAAATAAAAGAAAAATTCTATCGTGATGCCTTAGCAGAATATCAGAAACGTCTCAGCCGCTACTGCAAGCTTTCCATCATTGAAGTACCAGATGAAAAGACACCGGACAATGCCAGTGCTTTGCAGGAAACGCAGATTAAGCAAAAAGAGGGGGAACGAATTTTATTAAAACTTTCTGACTCCGCTTATACCATTGTCCTTGCCATTGAGGGCAAAAATCTGGATAGTGTATCCTTTGCCCATAAAATGGAACAACTGGCTGTTGGGGGAGAAAGCCAGTTACAGTTTATCATTGGCGGATCTCTCGGATTGTCAGAACAGGTGCTGCAAAGGGCAGATTTTAAGCTGAGCTTTGGTGCCATGACCTATCCTCATCAGTTAATGCGTGTGATGTTGTTAGAACAGATTTACCGCTGTTACCGGATTACTCACAAAGAGCCTTATCATAAGTAAGAAAAGAAGGGCTCGGAAAGGAAACCTCTATGAAACGGAGCATTGATGACACATATTCCGCTTATACTGCCATTACATCAGAAATTTATGTGAAATGTCCAAAATGCAATGGACTGGGTATCGTAACATCCGATCATGATACTGCCTATTTCAAATGTACAAGTTGCGGCAAAACAATTACAAAAGAACGTGCCATCTATCACTATGATATACATAATCAATGCAAAAACTGCGGGCAATATTATAAGGTGGATATTACGGAAAAAAATAGACAGCACTTTTGTGCACTTCATGTTTCCTGTCCGTTTTGCAAATATGTTATGCAGGGCAGGGTTCAGATAACTGCTGAAAAGTTTACTGTCCTTCCCGAAATTGAAAATGCCTGTGATCCGTTTTTTGGTTATAAACTTTGGTTTTTAACCTATTTTAAAAGCAAACCTGTTTGGGCTATTAATCGTGAACACCTGACTTATTTGATAGATTACTTAAGTTCTGACTTGCGAGAAAAACCTGTTGGGGTTATGACTATGAAAACACAAGCCGACCATCTTCCTAAATTTATGAAAACAGCCAAAAATAGAGAACGGATTGTGAAACTTTTTAAAAACATGCAAAGAAAATGAAAGCAGAGTAACCATTCTGTATCTGACTATGTATTTACTGCACAGTCTGTGAAAAACCAAAGAAAGTAAAGAGGTAATGAAACATGGAAATTTGGGATTTATATACTGTAAATAGAGAAAAAACGGGACTTACTGTGGAAAGAGGTAAAAAGCAACCGGAAGGTTATTATCGAGTAGTGGTTCATGCCTGTATTTTTAATCGTAACGCTGAAATGCTAATTCAACAGCGCCAACCATTCAAAGACAGTTGGTCTAATATGTGGGATATTACTGTGGGAGGGAGTGCCATTTCTGGAGAAAGCAGCCCGGCTGCCATTGAAAGAGAGCTGAAAGAGGAACTGGGAATAGATATCTCCTTCGAAAAAGTACGCCCTGCATTGACAATCAATTTTGCCAATGGTTTTGATGATATATATCTAATGGAAATGGATATTGATATGAATGAACTGAAATTGCAGCAGGAAGAGGTAGCGGCAGTGAAATGGACCAGTTGTGATGAGATACTTCAGATGATCCAGCAGGGTGTGTTTATTCCATATCATAAATCTTTAATTGAACTACTATTTTCTATGAGAAAACACATCGGAACTCATACGAGAGAAGATAATACCATTCCTTCCGAATAATACAGATACATAGATGATTTGTTTTGCCAGAGAAGGTACATTTAAACTTTGTAAAATTACTGAACTGTCATGTTGATTTTTTCAAATACCCAAAAGCCCGTATAGGCGGAACCCCCTTGACTTGTTTTTTGGTATTTGCGTCAGGCAGTCAAGCAGTTCCATGGGAATTTTCAGACAATTTACTTACACATCTTTTTTGACAAGCCCTTGCCACAAAGATTTTGTTTGAAATTGCAGCCATATTCATCTCTTTCTATCCATAATGATTTTTTCTGCGATTTCAGGAAGCCCAGCATTAGAGTTAAGCCCCACTTTATCCGGGTAAAAAATGTAATCTGAAATATCTTTTATGCCGGTATTCACTGCAAGATAATCAAGCCAATACTCCATCTCACTTTCGCTGTGTTCAAGAATGTGCAGTACAATTTCACCAATTTCTTTGTCAGAAACATCCTCTTTTGGGGGCGTAGGGTTTAGAGCCATCCTTGCAATTTCCTCTAAAGAAGTCCAACCCCAATACTCTCTGAAATCTGTAATTTGAAGTGTCTCCTTTCCAGTGATTTGGCGGAGCATCTTTTCAAACTGCACTACCTCATCCGTAATTCCTCTTTCTTCCATAATGGCTGCGGCATTTTCAATAATCTCCATAACATCTTGTAGTTTGCTTTTATCAATCATTAAAACTTCCTCCCATTGTGTGATGATTTCTATCTTGTTTTGCTAAATCTTTCTATCTTCAAAATCAATAATAGGAAAAAAATTATTAGCTTTTACAAATTCTATTGCAATGTTATTTTTGATATAAAACGGACTTTGTTCATCCAAAGAATAAACTACAATAAATGCAAAATATCCTCCGCCATAATGCATTAAAAAATCTTTGTAACTATTAGGAAAAGCTATTTCATAAAACTTTTCATATTTTTGAATCTTTTCCCTTGTTGGTATACTATCTGAATCCAAACCAAATATCTTAGGATTTTTACTTCTAACTTTTAAAGTTAAATCATCAAATTCTCTTTTATTCATACTATTTTCGTCCCATCTATGCTGAAAATCTGCTTGCAAACATTTCTTCGGAATATCTCTCTCGTATTCCTGCTGTCCCTGCACTTTTTCCAGATGCTGTCCAGCCCGTTTCAAAAATTTTTCTTTGCCCAGTGGTACTTTTACTTTTACAAAAGAGGCTGTCTCACTAATTTATTAGTATGACAGTCCCCTTTCCTTATTTGTATCTTACTTTTTGAATGCACTTTCTCTAATCATGATTCATATTTTCTATCATTTGATTCATATTTTCCATTGAGAATATATCTTCATTCATTCCTGCTAGATAATACAATTTTATCCAATATCCATCATACTTGCAATATGTTTGCAAAGCCTTTTTTATAATTTCATCTGTTAGCACACTTACAATAACATCGGGACAACCGGCTGGAACAAACTCTAAATTTTCTTTTTTCATATAAGAAACATAAAATTGTGGTGTACACACTGTCAATGTATATTTTGTCCCATCTTCCATCTCAACAAAAACATCAATATTATCATTATAAATATTAAGAATTGTTTCTAATGGTGTGGGATACGTAATCTTTTTTATTTTCATAACATCACCTGCTATTTTTTATAAGGTACATGAATATTATAGTGCTGGGGTTAAAATTTCCAAGAGTGTTCCTTGAAAATTTAATATTGTACAGTATTTACATGCTTTTCACAAAGAATATGAGTATAAGAATTATAAAATCGGAAAGGTGGTGCCTTTTGATATCGTTTAAAACAAATACCTATCAGCAATTATCTTTAGAGGATAGTTTTATTTCACTTACTCTACATGAAAAAAGCTTTGGAATATACATGGGCACAGATTTTCGCAGCTGAAATCTTTCCTGCAATAGGCAAAGAACTTTCTTCTGTCCTATATGGTGATAAGACAACTTTGCCAGCCTTTCTGTAAAATCCTCAATCTATAATAAAGTTCTATCTTTTTCTAACCAAAAATTGTCACATACATAAACAGGATTTTTATAAAATTTTTCTTTGTATTTTTGTTCATCAAAAGTCAGAACAGCTTTTATAAATTCTTCCGGCGGAAGATAATTATGATGTGTAATATAATGATAAATCATACTTGGTGCAGCATAGGTGACATTATTTTCACCAAAAACCCGTATTTCATAAAAACCAACCTCTCTTTTTATATTGCTGTATTCAATGGTCGGCACACTAAAGTTTTTATCATAATTTGAACATAAATTACATCTGTAAAATCCTCTGCAAACAAATACGGGATATTGGTAATATTTTACAAGTGTTTACAAAAATTCCTCTGGAACATCACCTTTTGCAAATTCCTTAGAACTATCTAACCACCCTATATTGATTGCATTTACATCACGCTCAAAATATGTATACTTCGCTAAATCATCAAAATACATTTTTGCCTCCATAATAATTTGATTTATTCATTTTTCTTAAATTCACTCATTTCCATATTCACAAATGGGAATTCTGATAAGACACTTTTATATTATTGATTAACTGTTATATCTTATCTTCAAAATGTCCGCAAACTCTTGAAAATGCTAAATTTATAACAAGTGAGCTTTCCCTTGTATTATATCTTCCCATGAGGCATTACGAACCCTGATAAGAGCAAAAATGAGGAAAGCAAAATCACAGGAAAGGTTAATTTACATAGAGGAATGCATATATTTTCCTATTACGTCATCACTCCAAATATGAGCCTCAATATATCTTTCTGGACCATACTCTCCATTATTGTTCCAGTCCTGTGGATATCCATATTTTTCTATTATTTCTAATATTTCACCATACGTATAAAGTTTTTTTCGATATTCCTTTCCATCATTAACTCTTGAACTAAAAGTTGGATGCGAATCTCCATATGTAAAAGAAATAGTGCTTTTATCAAATTCTTCTATATCTATTTTAATAAAAGCACTGTTTTCAAACCAAGAATACAACCATGGGCTTTGCTCAACTACCATGTAGTGCGGTACTTCTCTTTGGATATTGCCACCCTTCTTCACAAATTCAGTTTTTAAGATACTTTCATAATAATGTCTTAATTCCATGTATTGATCTGTTCTTTTAGCACATTGAGTATTTGGTTTTTTTAAAGCAATATTCATTAAAATCTTTTTTGCTTCATCAATTGGAATATCTGATAAATTTTGAAACGGCTTCATAGAAGCATCGTAATAATGATATAAAAACATTCTCATTATCCTCCAAAACAAAGCCTTGCTGCTTTCGCATAAATGCTGGGGTATAATTCTTTTCCATTAAATGATTGGAACGGATTATTTAGTGCAGAATCTAACATATTCTCATCCCGAATACCATTACTGCCACCAGTAACTTCTATCAACTGCGTGTGCAGTTTAATTACTTGTTCTTTGCTTAGTCTAATCAAAGACTTGCTATTGTAAGGTATTAAAGAGTAATCCCCTTCAATAAGGATGCCAGCGAAGTAGAGGCCTCTTCTCCGGAAGAGTATTCAAAGGGAGCTTCCTCCACATCCTCCAAAACCTCATCCTGTTCCTGTACTGCCTTAATACTCAGGCTGATTTTTCCATCCTTTACCTCAAGAATCTTTACTTTAACTTCATCTCCAAGCTTTAGCACTTCTTTAGGGGACTTAATATGTCTGCCGCAAATCTGGCTGATATGGACTAATCCTGTTAAATCCTCTCCAATATTTACGAAAGCACCATAGGGAGCTAAGGTTTCCACCTTCCCAGTAACAATTAAGCCTGTCTGGAGTTTTGCAATCCGGCTGTTCTTGTCAGCAATGGCTTTTTCCCGCAATACTTCTTTTGCAGAAAGAACAAGCTTTTTATCTGCTTCTTTCACATCAATGACAACTACCTCTAACTCTCTTCCCACATATGCTTCGGTATCTTCCACATAGGTAAGTGCCAAATGGGAGGCTGGAATAAAGGCACGAATCCCCTCAAGATAAGTTACCACACCTGCATTGACTGTCTCTGCCACCTTTACCTTAACCACCTCTTTGTTGTCCATTAGCTGCTTTAGTTTATCCCATGATATCACGTCTGCCGCCTGTTTACAGGAGAGATAGATGATTCCCTCATCATTTTCGCCTGTGACTGTGGCCGTAATCTCATCTCCCACCTGCACATCGGCTTTGATGGAAAAGCGAGGATCATTGCTCAGCTCTGCCAATGGCACAATAGCTTCTGCATAGGAGCCTAAATCTACCGTAACCTCTGTATCAGACACACCGATAACAGTTCCGGTAACCACGTCCCCCTCTTCATATTTCTTAAAAGATGCATTGATCTGCTGTTCAAATTCTTCCATTCCCATGGTTTTCTTCTTCCTTTCTATTTTGTAATTGGTGTCAAAAAGCAGCCATCCTGCTTTTAGATAGCATAGTCAAAGCAAACTCTGTTTACTGTAACCTCTTTCACATAAGATGCTGCCTTAACATGCTCCGGGTGCACCTGATATGATTTTAGTGCCTCCTCATCGGGGAAATCCACCAAAAGCATAAAGTCTCTATTACTGGATTCCATGGTATTAATCTCTACCTGTAAATCCAACACATTCGGTACCAGCTCTTTCAATGGCAAAAATCCCTCTGCCATTTTCTCACATACTTTCTTTTTTTCTTCTTGGGTAAACTCTTCTTTTATATTCCACATTACGATATGACGAATCATATATTAGCTCCTTCCTATAATGTCAAGCCCTAAAGTATCCATTTTTATAACTTATTTGGATGAATAGTAACAGTTCAGGTATCTGAACTGCTATGATAAATGCTTTCGGGCTTGCTAATTGACATTGCCTGATTTTATTGTAAAAGCGTTGCAATTCCATTTTGATTCACATAGTTGGTCTGTGCCAGCATAGACTGTGAAGCCTGCACAAGAATTTGACTTCTGGCGAAATTCATGACCTCCTCTGCCATATTGGTGTCCCGAATCTTGCTCTCCGCACTCTGGAGATTCTCTACATTATTGTCTGTGAGAAGAATGGCACTCTCAAAACGATTAAATTTTGCACCACAGATACTTCGCCTGGAATTAATGTAATTTAAGGCATGGTCTAAATGTTTTAAACTAAACTCTGCATAGGTGTGTTTTGTTACCAAAATATTATCCAGCCGCAGCAAAGCTGTGCTGAGAGAAATCCTGTGCATTTCCACCTCCTGCCCACTGTTTGCCCCTACCTGAATACGCATGGGATCGGTATATCCCTGAGATGTCATATGAAATAGAACAGTATCTATGGCATTTCCCCGAACCCTGCTGATATCATGTATTCCAAAGGAAGGATATTCTAACTTGAGCCTGTCATCTTCCAACAAAACCTCCAGTTTTGGAATTCCTCCTTCCTCATCTCCGGCTTCAAATAAACTCTTAAGTAAATCCACAAATTCCTCCTTAGTATAGCTTCCCTCCGGAATGGTAAAATCATAAGAAATACCATCCAAGTCAAATCCAAATTGATTTTTTTCCGGGATAATGGTAACACCATTAGATATATCAATAGTTCCGGTGATACTGGCCGGGGTTGGGATTCCACTTGTTTTATAGAATACGGTATAAGCAGCGTTTCCACTCACTCCGTCTAAAATATATTCTCCCTCATTGGGGGTCACATTTGCATTGGCAGTTTTTAGCGTAAAATTCAAGGCATTGGCATCATTGGCACCTACCACTCCGGTATTGATACCGCCGATTTTTGCCTGAATTACAAAATCCGTGATGCCATTGTCACTGAGCTGTTTGTTAAAATCATCCTGCAATAGCTCTGCAATTTCATCTCCGGTATAAGTTCCTGCCGGAAGTGTACTGCTTAATGTCAGCATCTGAGGATTCCCATCTTTATCCGGATAAGTAAAATCTAGGGTAAGCACATCATTGACACCTGTTTTGATCTTAGCATCACTATTTCGCAGGTCAGCACGTCCAACCACATAGGCTTCCTGGAATTTTGATGTACCCTTAATGTTGCTGGGAGTATAAGATGTTGTAGTTCTATCAATTCTACACATCACGTTCCTGTAAAATCCTCCGCTGCAACTGTTGAAAGAATGTCCGCTTCCTTTGCCATTGCTGGCAATAGTGATTCCTCCATTCTCAACAGATACTGTAACTAAACCGGAAGCTATGTTGTCTATTTTTGCCTGAAGTGCTGAAACCAATTCAGCGGAAGAATAGCTTCTGTTATCCAGTTTAATATCAAAGGTCTGAGTGGCAGCACTCCCCGCATCGTTAATATAATTCAAGGTGAATTTAAAATCATTATTCGTATTATCTATGGTAATGCCACTGCTTACATTTGTTTTTCCGTTTACCTTTGCCGGCTGTAAGACAGATGATGATGGGTATGCTGGATAGGTATACGGTGTCATCAATGCCATGGATGCAGAAGAACTGCTTGAATTAAAGGAAAGATAGGCATCTGACCCTTGCTTTGTGGTAGTGAAAGTCACACGATTTGAACTATCCATGGAAACGGTTACCCCTGCATTTTTATCAGCAAGCAACTCATTAATTTTACTTATCAACGAACCAGAGGAATAATTTCCATCGGGAATGGTAACACTAACACTACTATTGTTTACATACAGTTGCAATTTATTATTCGTGGAATTTATTGTAACGCTGGAAGCACTCAGCGGATAGTCCAGCGTAAGAACAGCAGGCGATTTCGTATACTGTGTACTTCCCTGCAGCTTATCATAGGAACCATAGGCTGACTTGTTACAGTAATAATAGCTGATACCCTCTCCCAGCAGAAGATCATTATAGGCAGTTCCACCACAAGAAACAGAAGTAATACTGCCATCTGGACTGGTAAACTGCAGTTTATTGCCGGAAAAAGAAGCATTTACTTTTCCTTTTAAGTTACTGTTATTTTCTATTTTGTCATTAATATCCTTCAATAATGCTGCCGGATTGTCATAACTGGAAGATAAATCAATGGTCTGCGGCATCCCTCCATTAAGCGTAATGGTCAGATTAGGATTACTGCTTTTCAATTCTATTTTCCCTGATAAGTTTTTTGCTCCCGTATATGTCACATTTGAACCAGATTGAAAGGTAGCGTTTTCTGTTTTTGATACACTGGTATCACAAAATAAAGCTTTGTAGGCTGCCTGTGAAACTGTGGAACTATTGTCAAATACAATTATGCTGTCACCACCCGGCTCCTGGGATTCCAACTGTAAATATTCGTAGTATGTATAAGGGAAAGTAGAATTACCCATATATGTATTGTTAGTAGTAAAGCGAAACCGAGAACCATTTCCGCCTAAAGAAGTATTTAGTGCATTTTTTAATTCTGTCATTGTATATTCTTTCGCAGGAATAGATAATTCGATATAGTCCGCATCATCCTCTAATTTAAAGCGAAGCTTATCGTTGACACCTGATGTAATGGTTATTTTGTCACAATAACTGCTATGATAGTAAGCCTGTCCCTTCACAACTCCCGGGGTACTGGTAATCTTTCCGTAGTGGGCATTATCATAGAAGATAGAATCATAGGCAATACCTGTATCAATCTGAAACATATTTCCCTTTAAACCGGTAATAATGTCAGTGCCAGCAGAAAGTACAATGCTGTTTCCCTCATATACCTTTGCCTCCAGTCCGCTGTCCTCTCCCAGCAGTTCATTGATTTTTTCAATGGTGTCCTGCAGACTGTACTCCCCTTCTGGGATCTTAAGAGAATAATTTTTGACTGCCCCCGTTTCCATGGACTGGACTTGGAAAGAAAGCTCATCATTTTTTCCTGCTACAATTTGCAGTGGATAATCTGCATAAAACTTTGTGGTACCGATCAATTCTCCGTTTGACTGTCCCCCATGGTAATCATAAAAGAGATTTGCCAGGGCACCTCCTACCGACAGCAGCCCGTCACAGCCTTCCAGCTGAAGTGTACAGGCCCCGGGACCATGATATCCTATGGTGAAATAAGAGTTTTCCGGTGCAGTTCCCTCCATGAGCTCCTCCAGCGTCTCGATAAGCTCATAGGTGGTGTAATTCCCTTCTGGTACCGTAATTTCCACTTCATTTGGATCTAATGACTTATCCAAATAAATCTTCAGTGTGTTCTCCGGAGTCACCAGATAGTGGTTTGTATCATTATCCCATATTTTCGTACCCTCAAAGGTAGAATAAACCGGCTCATGATCCGTATAAATATCCATGCCATTATATTCCGTGTGCTGGGATATTCTGCCAATCTCCGTCTGAAGTTGATCAATTTCCAACTGGATAAGTTCTTTGTCCTCCTCTGTATTGGTATCATTTAATGCCTGAACCGTAAGTTCACGCATACGTTGTACCAGTGCTGTAACTTCACCTAAAGAACCATCCGCTGTTTTTAAATACCCGCAGGCTTCCCCCATATTCATGGAAGCACGGTTTAACCCCCGGATTTGTCCCCGCATTTTTTCGGAAATAGCTAAATTAGCCGCATCATCTCCTGCCCTGTTAATCTTATAACCGCTGGACAATTTTTCTGTTGATTTTATACTTTTGCCTGTGGCATTTTTATATACATTCTGCCCATAGGCAGTAAGAATATTATGTTGAATAATCATAATCTATTCTCCTTTCATTATCAAGCCAGCTATTGCAGGAGACTGAGTACTCCTTGGTTTATATTATTAGCCTGAACCAGCATGGATTGTGCTGATTGACATAAAATATTGTTTTTTGCATAATTTGTCATCAAATCTGCCATATCGGTATCACGAATTTTAGATTCGCTTTCTGTCAAATTCTCACTATAATTATCCAGTCGTGCAATGGTATGCTCCAGTCTGTTCTGCACTGCCCCTAAATAAGAGCGATAGTTGGAAACTGTCCGGATGGCATTGTCAAAACGTGAGATTTCCACACTGGCTGCATCATGGGTAGACACATCAATATCATCCAATCCAATCAGAACTTTTCTTCTCATATCTCCAATACAGAAATCCATTTCCTGACCAGAGTTTGCCCCCACCTGCAGTTTGATCCGTTCACCACTGGAATTTGGTTCATCCCAATGAACTGTCCAAACCTTGCCGCCTAACAGCAGCTTTTCCACTGAGTGCTCGATAGGCAGCCCTCCACCGAGGTTGGGGATCACATTTTTCTCCGGCATATCCCAGTCACCCAGACAATCCTCCAAACCATCTTGCAGAGTAATATGACATGCTGCTACAAATGTTCCCGGCTCATTTGCAACCATATCAGTTATCATAGTGGCAAACTCGTCTCCGTTTTCCACACCATAATATTTTTTCAAAAGCTCATCAAAGGTTAAACCCGATCCCATATCCTGCATAAAATCTTTAAAGGTACCTGCTATTGTATTATATGCCATATAGCTGACTGCATAATAACCCATGGAATACGCATTGGTGCCACTTACTGAATTGGAAAAGCCCGACATAGCTGCTGCCACTTTGTCCACCGTTTCCGTCCAACGATTATTTCCATGTACTGCCTCTGCAAGACCCTCCGTAAACCACATGGGTATATCTTCAATGGCAGGAGAACAATTATGCATCATAATGGCATGGGTTATCTCATGTGTCATAACTCGATCCACCAGCATTCCTCCTGCATAGGGTCCGCTGCTGCTATCAAAGTCTGACATATCATACTGTTCGATAAAATCCGTATTCACATACAATGAAAAGCGGTTGGAGCCGAAACCGCTTCCCATAGCTGCCACTGTACCAGCACCCATGGAACTAAACTTCACACTCATTATAATATTTTCGTTTGGACCAATGCCCAGACAGTCATTAATTCTGGTAAGCGCATCCTGCAGCCAGGTACTCTTTAAACGTTCCTGAAATTTTGTCTTTAAATCATTGGCATGAAGAGTATAGCTGCCGTCCAACAGCTTCATGGTGTTATATTCTGTCCCATTTGCAATGCGATCCAGCTCCTCTGCCAACTGATCCAACTCCTGCTTAATACACTCTCTATCCTCTCTGGTATTGGTATCATTTGCTGCCTGTACGGACAATTCACGCATTCTATGGAGAATATTTTGGGATTCCTGCATTGCCCCCTCAGCAGTCTGCACCAGTGAGATCCCCTCCTGGGCATTTTCCGAAGCACGGTTAAGTCCCCGAATCTGTGCACGCATTTTTTCGGAGATCGCCAATCCTGATGCATCATCTGAAGCACGGTTAATGCGGTAACCACTGGATAATTTCTCTGTATCCTTTGCCCTTTTCTTATTATTTATCTTACATTGCAGATTAGCATTCTGTGCCGCAATCACATGTTGTATAATCATAAATTTTTCCCTTCGCTTTCCAAAAAACAATCCCATCTTTCTGTTCAATTTATATTCTTTCGTAACTATTCAGTACCTTCATAGTTACGAGCAAAGAACCATGCAAAATTGCTTTTCGGGTATTGCACCCATAAAAATTGCTACGCAATGGGTGCAAGCAGGCAATCAAACTGATTCACAGTTTGATTACTTTAGGCAATGGTTCTTTGCCTGTTATATCCACTTTTTCTTACGGTCTGTGCAGTAAATGCACAGACCTGCTGAACAGTTACATTCTTTCATTTTTTTGCTGAACAGTCACCGTTATTTTATAATACTATATATCGGCTGATTCTTTCATTTTCTTAAGGCAGAAAACAGATCATTTATTTTTGGAGGCTATTTGTCCCAATCCGTACTTTGTTTTGGAAGGCTCCATGCTGTCTCTTTAAAATATCTCTCTTTAAAATGCAAAATGTTCAAGTCTATGGAAACATTTCCACCGTAGACTTGAACACTCTTAATATGTTTCTTTGCCTGTTATATCCACTACATGATTTCTGCTATTTGTTCATCAAATATTCATGAATTCCTGCCGCTGCTGCCTTACCGGCACCCATGGCAAGAATAACTGTGGCTGCTCCGGTAACTGCATCTCCACCAGCAAACACACCCGGCTTAGTGGTAGCTCCGTTTTCTTCTTCTGCCACAATACACTGCCATTTATTGATATCTAATCCCTTGGTGGTGGAAGAAATCAATGGATTTGGCGCCGTACCCAGTGCCATGATAACGGTGTCTAACTCCAATTCAAAGTCAGATCCTTCCACTACCTGCGGTCTTCTTCTTCCTGATTCATCCGGTTCTCCCAATTCCATTTTCACACAGCGCATGCCTTTCACCCAGCCATTTTCATCCACCAGAATTTCTGTGGGGTTGGTTAATAAGTCAAAGATAACACCCTCTTCTTTGGCATGATGTACCTCTTCCACTCTGGCCGGCAATTCTTCTTCACTTCTGCGGTATACAATATGAGTCTCTGCACCCAGACGAAGTGCTGTTCTGGCAGCATCCATAGCCACATTACCACCGCCCACAACGGCAACCTTTTTGCCTTTGGAAACCGGAGTATCATATTCATCCATAAATGCTTTCATCAGATTATTTCTAGTTAAGAACTCATTGGCAGAGAATACACCGTTGGCATTTTCACCCGGAATTCCCATAAACTTCGGAAGACCGGCACCGGAACCGATAAATACTGCCTCAAAGCCCTCTTCCTCCATCAATTCATCAATGGTGATGGACTTACCGATAATAACGTTAGTTTCAATCTTAACTCCCAATGCCTTAACATTGTCAATTTCCGCTTTCACCACCTCTTCCTTTGGCAGACGAAATTCCGGAATACCATATACTAAAACACCGCCGGCTTCATGCAATGCCTCAAAAATAGTTACATCATAACCAAGCTTCGCCAAGTCCCCGGCACAGGTAAGACCAGCAGGACCAGAACCAATTACTGCCACTTTTTTATTGTTCTTCTCCTTTGGCATTTCAGGCTTTACTCCTGCCTCTCTTGCATAATCAGCTACAAAACGCTCTAATTTACCAATAGATACCGGCTCTCCCTTGATGCCACGAATACATTTTCCCTCACACTGGCTCTCCTGTGGGCATACACGTCCACACACTGCTGGAAGTGCAGAGGATTCTCCAATAATTTTAAAGGCTTCTTCCATATTTCCCTCTTTTACCTGCTCTACAAAGCCCGGAATATTAATGGAAACAGGACATCCCTTAATACACTGTGCATTCTTACAGTTGATACAGCGAGCTGCCTCCTCCATAGCTTCTTCTTTGGTATATCCTAAGCAAACCTCTTCAAAATTTTTATTCCGAATATCAGCCGGTTGTTCGCTGATGGGTACTCTTTTCATTACATCCATTATTCGTCACCTCCACAATGTCCGCAGCCACCATGATGGGTTTCACCCTCTTGTAATTTTAAGATGGCTCTGCCCTCTTGAGTTTTATACATCTGCTGACGCTTCATCGCCTCGTCAAAATTTACCAAATGCCCATCAAATTCCGGACCATCCACACAGGCAAACTTCACTTCATTTCCCACTGTTACGCGGCAGGCACCGCACATACCGGTACCATCCACCATAATGGGATTTAAGCTGACCACTGTTGGAATATTCAATTCCTTTGTTAAAATTGTAACAAACTTCATCATAATCATTGGTCCAATGGCAATACATACATCATATGTCTTACCCTCATTTTCCACTAAATTCTTAACCACCTCAGTGACTAAGCCTTTAAAACCAAAGCTTCCGTCATCAGTTGCCACATACAGATTGCCTGCAACCTCTTCCATTTCCTTTTGCAAGATCAGCATATCCTTTGTCTTGGCACCCACAATTACATCTGCTGCTACCCCCTGCTCATGAAGCCATTTTACCTGTGGATAAACTGGTGCAGTACCCACACCCCCGGCAACAAACAGGATTTTCTTATTCTTTAAGCTGTCAACAGATTCCTCAACCAATTCCGATGCACGTCCCAATGGACCTACAAAATCCATGAAAAAATCTCCAACCTCTAATTCTGCCATTCTCTCAGTGGATGCACCCACAATCTGGAATACAATGGTAACTTCTCCAGTCTCTCTGTTATAATCACAGATAGTCAGTGGAATTCTTTCTCCCTTTTCATCCATCTTTACAATTACAAACTGTCCCGGCTGGCAAGAGCGTGCCACTCTGGGAGCCTCAACAACCATAAGGAAAATCTTATCCGCAAGCTTTTCCTTTACATTAATCTTATACATCATTATCCTCCTACTTTGTGATCCATTTCCTAATAACCACTATCATAAGCTATTAGCAGACATTTTTCAACAGAAAAATTTATTTTGCATAAAAGTCCCAGTTTAATACGGGTAACAGCTCAGATACCTGAACTATTACTAGTAAGGTGCTTCTAAGCGGTAGATGCCTTCGGAATTTGCATAGACCTTGGTAATTTCACCGATATTTTCCGCATTCACCCCATATTTAAAATCAAAATCCTGTACTGTGCCATCAGAAAGCGTCAACCGCTTGGTTACCAGCAGATATGTGACACCATTAATCATCGTTGCCGCATTGCAGTTTAAACTATAAGTTCCGTCTATCCCAATGGCATGCCCCTCCAAATCATAAGTCTCCCCAATATTTAACATCAGATTTCTCACTGCGGTAATTGCCTCCGGTGCCTCATAGGTGGTATTCAGGTTTAAGGTATATTCCTTCTTTGTTACCTCACTGATTTTGCCATTTGACCCATAAACAATACAGGTAATCACAGAATTGCCCAGCCGCATGGGAATCGGCTTTTTGTATTTTAGAGATTTTTTTGTGGGGATGGAACCATCCAAAGTATAATAGGCAGTATTGTCCACCGCCACCTCAATCATAATATCCGTAGGTTCTGTATACTCTCCGCTGTCAGGAAATATAGAGGCTGCGGCTGGAATCTCCAACTGTATGTCATACTTTTTCTTCAGTTCACTGCTGACCATTCCCTTGGTATTTACACCGATGGCACGAAGGGTGTATTCTCCTTCCTCCAAAGTAATCGGCTTCCGATACACGTTGCTGTTTAAAGTAGGTTCGCTGCCATCCAGTGTATAATAAATGGTTTCTTTTGTTTCTGTCTTTAGTACCAAGGTTAAACTGTCCTCATATTTTCCTTCCTCTACATTTACTTTCGGTTCTGAGAGATTGTAGGCAGCAAATGCCATTTCAATATCTTTATTGTCGCAATTTTGTAGCAATTTTGTAATCTTGCTGTAATTTTCCGTCTCTTCATAAATATCAATCAATTTGCGATATGCATCAATATTTGCCGGTGACCGCTGGATGGCAGTAAGCATACATTCTTCTGCCAACTGATATTTTTTCTGCTGCTTAAAAATATCTGTCAGAGCAATACAGATATCAAAGCTGCTTTTATCCAACTCCAATACCTTTTCATAAAACTCCATAGCCTCTTCTGTGTTATCCTTTTTTTGGGCATACTCTACTGCCTTTGTAAATTGGTATTCATAAGAATTCATATGTTTTATGTGAGTGCCCAGCAAAATCCCCAAAGCCAGAAGGCAGATCCCGGCAATACCAACGATTCCCACCGCTTTTTTCTTTTCAATATGAATTTTGGTCTTCTCCTCCTGCTCGCTGGCACGATAATTGCCAAATTCCTCATGAACAAGCTTTTCTAATGTCTTGGCAATTCGCTCCTCCAACTCAGGGTTGTAGTCAGGTACTATCTGAATTCCATGACCGCATTTTTCGCAATAAAGCTTTCCCTCTTCTATCTCAGTGCCGCATTTTTCACACTGCATGGCTCTTCCCCTTTTCCTTATATGTAACCAATCTGCCGCTGATTGATTGCCTGCCTAAGTGACTACTCCATAGAAGATACACAATTTTTCATCAGCATGGCAATAGTCATCGGACCTACACCACCAGGTACTGGTGTAATTGCCTGCACATGAGGTTCCACATCAGCATAATCCACATCACCGCAGAGTTTATTATTCTGATCTCTGTGAATTCCCACATCAATCACAACAGCCCCCTCCTTTACATAAGAGCTGTCAACCATTTTCGGTTTCCCCACAGCTACCACCAAAATATCAGCCCGCTTTGTAATTTCTTTTATATTTGCTGTTTTAGAGTGTGTAATGGTCACTGTGCCATTTTCCCGCAGCAACAGCATTGCCATGGGTTTTCCTACAATATTGCTTCTGCCCATTACCACACACTCTTTTCCCTCAATTTCAATGCCGGAACGCTCTAATAACTCAATGACTCCTGCTGGTGTGCAGGACACAAAGCCCTTTTGTCCAATACTTAAAGCCCCCACACTCTGCGGATGGAAACCATCCACATCCTTTTCAGGCATAATGGTCTTAATCACTTTGTCTTCGTCTATGTGCTTTGGCAAAGGAAGCTGTACTAAAATACCATTTACCTTTTCGTCCCGATTCAGTTCTTCAATTTTTCCCAGCAGCTCTGCCTCCGTGACATTTGGGGGAAACTGCACAGACAGAGAATCAATTCCAATGTACTCACAAGCCTTCTTTTTGTTGTTCACATACACGCTGGATGCCGGATCCTCTCCTACTTGAATTACTGCCAGACAAGCCGCCTTTCCCTGTGCCTTAAAAACTGCTACCTTTTCCTTTAATTCATCTTTAATTTCCTTGGAAATTTTCTTTCCATCTATAATATATGCCATATGTTTTCCTTTCTTTAGCTAAAGCTGACAGCATAAACTGCCAGCTTCCATCTATTAAAATAGACCTGTGATCACTCCATTATCATCCACATCAATATTGTTGGCAGCCGGTACCTTCGGAAGTCCCGGCATAGTCATAATAGACCCTGTGATCACTACCACAAAACCTGCTCCGGCATTTACATATACTTCACGCACATTCAAAGTAAAGCCTTCCGGTCTGCCAAGCTTTGTCTGATCGTCCGACAGGGAATACTGTGTCTTTGCCATACATACTGGAAGCGTGCCAAATCCTAAATCTTCAATGGTCTTTAACATCTTAGCTGCTGCCGGTGCAAAGCTTACATCCCTGGCACCATAAATCTCTGTGGCGATGGTCTCCACCTTTTCCTTTAAGGACATGGAATCCTCATATAAAGGCTGAAAACTGCCGGACTTATTTTCCAAAGTGTCTATCACCTTTTGGGCAAGCTCTATTCCTCCGTCGCCGCCATGCTCCCAAACCTGAGCCAAAGCAAATTCACAGCCCCGCTCCTCACAGAACTGCTTAATGTAATCGGTTTCTGCCGGTGTATCTGTAATAAAAGAATTTAAAGTTACCACAACTGGTACACCATATTTCTGCAGATTTTCAATGTGCTTTTCTAAGTTTACAATACCTGCCTTTAGTGCATCCAAATTTTCACTATTTAACTCTGCCTTTGGAACACCACCGTTATACTTTAAGGCACGAACCGTTGCCACTAAAACAACTGCGTCCGGTTTTAAGCCTGCCTTACGGCATTTAATATCAAAAAACTTCTCTGCCCCTAAATCAGCACCAAAACCAGCCTCTGTCACCACAATATCTGCTAACTTTAAAGCTGTTTTGGTGGCTCTTACACTGTTGCAGCCATGGGCAATATTCGCAAATGGACCACCATGAACCAATGCAGGTGTATGCTCTAAGGTCTGAATTACATTGGGCTTTAAAGCATCCTTCAGCAGGGCCGCCATGGCACCCACTGCATTTAAATCCCTGGCTGTTACCGGCTTGCCTTCTCTGGTATAAGCCACAATAATACTGCCAAGACGTTTCTTTAAGTCCTTCATATCGTCAGCAAGGCAGAGAATAGCCATGATTTCCGAGGCAACGGTAATCACAAAATGATCATCTCTTACCACACCGTCCATCTTACCGCCAAGACCCACTACAATATTTCGCAGCACTCTGTCATTCATGTCAAGACATCTCTTCCACACAATCTGTCTGGTATCAATTCCCAGTTCATTGCCCTGCTGAATATGATTGTCAAGCATGGCAGCCAACAGATTATTGGCAGAAGTAATGGCATGAAAATCCCCAGTGAAATGCAGGTTTAAGTCCTCCATAGGCACCACCTGTGCATAGCCGCCGCCGGCGGCACCGCCCTTGATGCCAAAGCAGGGACCTAAGGATGGCTCCCGAAGAGCAATCACCGTAGGCTTATTTAATTTATTCAGTGCCTGACCCAAACCTACGGTAATGGTGGTCTTACCTTCTCCTGCCGGTGTTGGATTAATAGCAGTGACCAGCACAAGCTTTCCATCTTTCTTGTCTTTTACTCTATTCCATAACTCATCGGATAATTTCCCCTTATACTTTCCATATAATTCCAAATCATCCGCCTCAATGCCAAAAGGCTTAACAACTTCTGTGATTGGCAGCATTTCCGCTTCCTGTGCAATCTGAATATCTGTTTTCATACTTTTCCTCCATATTACTTATACTTATAAGTATTCTTCTATGTATTGTTCAAATTCTTCCATGGACATCAGCACTTTTCTAGGCTTAGTGCCTTCTTCCTCGCCTACCACACCTGCCTCTGCCAACTGATCCATAATTCTGGCTGCCCGGTTAAAACCAATCTTAAACACACGCTGCAGCATTCCAATAGAAGCTTTGTCTTTCTCAATAATAAACTTGGCAGCTTCCTCAAATTTGGCGTCTCGCTCCGGTCCCTCACTTTCACTGCCCGCACTGCTGCTGCCAGACTGTGTCACACTTTGGATTTTCTCTTCAATATCGGAACTGTAAATATTGCCCTCATTGCGGCTTGCTAAAAATTCCACCACATTGCTGACTTCCTTATCCGACACAAAGGCACACTGGACACGCACCGGCTTTTGGTAGCCCTGTGGGAAAAACAGCATATCACCCTTTCCCAGTAACTTTTCCGCACCTCCCATATCAAGGATGGTTCTCGAATCCACACTGGAGGATACGGCAAAGGCAATACGGGATGGCATATTTGCCTTAATCAGACCAGTGATAACGTTGACACTGGGTCTCTGAGTTGCAATAATCAAGTGGATACCGGCTGCTCTCGCCAACTGGGACAAACGCACAATGGCTGCCTCCACGTCACCGGAAGCCACCATCATAAGATCTGCCAACTCATCTACGATAATGACAATCTGAGGCAGTTTTTCCGGTTTCTCACCCTCTAAACCTTCCAAAGCATCCACCTTTTCATTATAACCTTCAATTCCTCGTACCCCCACTGCTGCAAACTTCTGGTAACGGGCATCCATCTCTGCCACTGCCCAGTTTAAAGCCCCTGCCGCCTTTTTGGGGTCGGTGACCACCGGAATCAGCAGATGAGGAATTCCATTGTATACACTTAATTCCACCACTTTAGGGTCCACCATAATAAGTTTTACCTGATCCGGTCTTGCCTTGTACAAAATACTCATAATAATGGTGTTGATACAAACGGACTTACCGGAACCAGTGGAACCTGCAATCAGCAGATGAGGCATTTTTGCAATGTCCGTAACCACATTTTGCCCTCCGATGTCCTTACCTACTGCAAAGGCAAGCCTTGATTTATGATCTTGGAAATTCTTATCCTCCAGCAAATCCCTTAACATCACCGCACTGCTTTCCTTGTTGGGCAATTCGATTCCCACCGCTGCCTTTCCCGGAATCGGTGCCTCAATACGAATGTCTGCCGCCGCCAGATTCAGCTTAATATCATCACTTAAGCCCACAATTTTGCTGACTTTCACACCCTGTTCCGGCTGAATCTCATAACGGGTTACTGCCGGACCACAGCTCACATTGGTTACTCTTGCCTTTACTCCAAAGCTTTGCAGTGTCTGCTGCAATTTTAAAGCAGTGGCTTTCAAATATTCCTCTGAATCTCCGATTGCTTTTCCGTTGCCTGCTTTCAGTAGATCCAGTGAGGGAAATTCATATTCTTTCGGAGGTGGGGTTGTTGGAATCTCACTGCTTTCTTCCACCTCAATGGTGGATTTATAAGGAGAAACCACCGTTTCATCCTTAGGCAGTTCCATTTGTGCAATTTCCTCTTTGGAAGGCTCCTGTACTTTTTTGGAAACTGTATTTTCCGCTTTTGGTTCCTGTTTTGTCTGGTTGGATTCCTGCTGTTCTAAACTAACCGAACTGATAGGAGCTACATTTTCCAATTCTTCCATGGTTTGTTCCACAATGGGAATATCCCAATCCTCTTTGGAAGATTCCTCCGGCTGTACCAAAGGTGTATTTTCTTTGACTATTTCAATTACTGGTTTCGGTGCAGGCTTTGATGTGCTGACAGTCTCTGGCTTATGTACCGGTTCTGCTTTTGGAATACTTATCTTTGTCGCTGACTTGGCTTGAGCAGTATCCCCAAAAACATCCACATAACTGCCATCTAACTTTTGCTCTGCAATAGGAGCACCGCTGATGGTGATTTCCTCCATCTCATCTGCCGGCTTTGCCTTTTTTCCGTTACTCAAATCCAAATCAAAGGAAACTCCTGACACCTTATTGTCCATGCGCCGTCTGTTTTCCTCTGCTTCCTGACGTTCCCGCCGTGCCCTGCTTCGCTCTCTGTGACGATCCGCCTCATCTCTGGCAGTCTGATATACCTTTTGACCGCCATGCTGCAAACCCCGGAAAAAAGACTTTTCCGTGATTAATACGATACAGATAATAAAAAGTATAATATCCACCACATAGGCACCAATCACACCGAATACCGTCATGAACATTTTTGCAAATAAGCCGCCCAGCAATCCGCCTCCGGTCTTTTCTGTTTGAGAATACCCAAAGCATTCAAAAACTTTCATTCCGGCAATATCATGTACCAGAAGCAGTTCTAAAAAGGTGCATACTGTCACAAACATCAAAATACATGCCACTAATTTGATGGCAGCAATGGTATTCCCCTTATTAGAGATAAAAAACGCTGTTCCGAAAAATAAAAATACCGGCATCACATAGGACATTATGCCAAACAATCCAAACATAAGGAAATTGACACCCTCTCCAAAGATACCACCCACCTTAAAACACCCCAGTATCAGCAGTATAGATACCGCTAAAACTATCAGCAATATCACCTCATCCCTGAGAAAGCTTTCCTGCTCCTGCTGTTTGGCTGTCTGTTTTCCCTTTGCTGTTTTCTTGGTGGAAGCCTTACTTTTCGACTGGGAAGCTACACTTTTCCTCTGCCCATTTCCTTTTGTGGCTGCCATTTCAATCCCTACCTTCATTTATGATTCACTGATACATGAAAACAGATGAATTACCGCCATCATTTCACTTCCATGCGTCAGCCAATGCTCTTGCTTGTACTCCTACATGCGTAACATGTACCAGTAAACCATTTTAAACAAATACTCTTGAATTGTCAAATACTAAATTTCATGATGTCCATTCCTGTATTCTTCTGTCATGATCTTCAATTTAGAAAGTGCCTGCCGGATACCTCCTACCTCATTGACAATTCCTGCCTTCACTGCCTCCTCTCCCACCAGAATCGTTCCTAAATCCTTGGTGAGCATGCCGGTATTTAACATCATAGCTTCCACACGTTCTTTACTGGTCTTAGAATGGTTGGCAATAAATCCCACAATCCTGTCCTGAATCAATTTAAAATAGTCATAGGTCTGCGGAGCTCCAATCACCGTACCACTCATACGCACCGGATGAATGATCATGGTACCACTTGGCACAATAAAGGAATAATTGCTTGCCACCGCCAAAGGCACACCGATGGAATGGCTGTCTCCAATCACCAGTGATACCGTGGGTTTACTTAAGGATGCAATCATTTCTGCCAAAGCAAGTCCTGCGGACACATCACCACCCACCGTATTAATCAGCAACAGCACACCCTCAATGTTTTTATCGCCCTCAATATCTGCCAGTTTTGGGAGAATATGCTCATATTTGGTACTTTTTGTATTGGAAGGAAGATTCTCATGTCCCTCAATTTCGCCGATAATGGTCAGGATATGAATTTTATCACTCTTTTCCACACCATCAATAACTACCTGACCAAATTTTTCAATACGTTCATCCTTTTCCTCTGTGTGCTCCTGTTTCTCTATTTTTTCTTGGTTCTCCATACGTCACTTGCACCTTTCCTTATTGATTTTGCTTCCTACATGTGTTTTTTACAAAAAAGAAAAAACACTAAGGAGAGCAATTACCGCTTCCCTTAGTGTTTCCCGGTTCTAAATATTCTATGTATATAATAAAGCTTTAGCACTCTGCCATTGCCTGCTCTAAATCTGCAATAATATCCTCTGCATTCTCAATACCTACCGACAGACGAATCAAATCCGGCTGTACCCCTGCCTCTATTAACTGTTCTTCTGTCATTTGACGGTGAGTATGACTTGCAGGATGCAGAACAGATGTTCTTGCATCCGCCACATGAGTTACAATGGCAGCTAATTTTAATCTGTCCATAAATTTTTCTGCAGTAGCTCTGTCCCCCTTTAATCCAAAAGAAATCACGCCGCAGGTTCCATTTGGCATATATTTCTGTGCCAATGCATAATATTTATTATTCTCCAAGCCAGCATAATTTACCCAAGCCACCTTTGGATTCTTCGCTAAATATTTTGCCACAGTCAAGGCATTTTCGCAATGTCTGGGCATTCTTAAGTGAAGTGTTTCCAAACCCAAATTTAACAAAAAGGCATTCTGGGGCGACTGAATAGAACCCAAATCACGCATCAACTGTGAAGTTGCCTTGGTAATATAGGCAAGCTTGCCAAACTTCTGAGTATAGACTATTCCATGGTAGGATTCATCTGGTTCTGTTAAGCCTTTAAACTTATCGTGATTTGCCTCCCAATCAAAATTGCCGCTGTCTACGATGCAACCGCCCACACACGCTGCATGACCATCCATATACTTGGTGGTGGAATGGGTCACAATATCTGCTCCCCATTCAAAAGGACGGCAGTTAATTGGTGTGGCAAAGGTATTGTCCACAATCAAGGGCACACCATTACTGTGTGCCAGTTCCGCAAATTTTTCAATATCCAATACGGTCAAAGCCGGATTTGCTATGGTCTCTGCAAAAACACAACGAGTATTTTTCTGAACTGCTTTCTGCAATTCTTCCAATGGTGCATCCGGATCCACAAAGGTAGCTTCAATGCCTAACTTCTTCATGGTGGTGCCAAATAAGTTGAATGTTCCGCCGTATAATGCGGAAGAACATACCATGTGACTGCCTGCCTCACAGATATTAAATACTGCATAGAAATTGGCTGCCTGACCGGAGGAAGTCAGCATACCTGCCACACCGCCCTCTAAACTGGCAATCTTGGCTGCCACTGCATCATTGGTGGGATTCTGTAATCTGGTATAGAAATAACCGGAATCCTCCAAATCAAAGAGACGTCCCATCTGCTCGCTGGTATCATACTTGTATGTGGTACTTTGATAAATAGGAAGAATTCTCGGCTCACCCTTTTGAGGTTTCCACCCTTCCTGAATGCATTTTGTCTCAATTTTGTAATCGTTCTGTTTATTCATGTCATCCTGCCTTTCCTATTGCTGCAGCAAATATTTCCGCTCCAATCCCAACACCATGTCTGTGTATATTTCCTTACATTCCTCTTTCCTGCCCTTTTCCAGCAAACGAATGCAGGGAGACAGATACTGTGTATAGATTTCTCTGTATATATCGCCACGATCCTTACACTTATTGATTCTCTTCACAATGGAGGGTGCAATGTCATAATAAGCATTCACAATCCTTGCTCCGTCCTCTGTTGACCGGAGATAAGTGTCACGATAATCTCTTAAAATATTTAACTCGTAGCAGTCATCCTCCTTACCAAGACTCTCGCAGACTGCTGTTGTAATATAGCAAAGCTTGCTCTTGAAATTACTGTTAATTTTTGCAAAATTAGTACAGCTAATCTGATATTTTGGAAAAGCCTCCTGCCATCCCTCTGCTACACATTCCGTCAATTCCCGCATGGCCTGCCCCTGATAGTGCAGCATCGCTGGAATCATATAGACGGTAAGCTTCAAGTTGTCATTGATCAGGCGGTTCTCCCGCTGCCCCTTTTCCTGTCTTTCCAGCAAATGCTTTTCTGTCTCCACCAACTGGTTTACCATACGTCTTAAAAAGCCTTCTTTGTCACCGCTGGCAGCATATAACCGATCAATAGCCATGTACTTTTGATAATTCTGATTAAAATAAGTATCAAAGGCATCCTTGTATGTATCTTTCTTAAACATAGGGATTCCTTCATTATAATTCAGCATTTGGGGAAAGTCCTCCAATGCCTCATTTAATTCTTGGGTATATTCGTCTTTGTCCATCATTTTCACAACTGTTTCCTTCTCAACGGTTTTGATAATTTCCTTACTGTTTACCTCTTCACCACAATATCTGCACTGCATTATCTCATCTGCCGAGGATAACTGAATGATTCTCAGACATTTTGGACATTTTCCCTCTGTAAATATCATAATGACTCCTTTTACCTATATGAATCTGAATTTAAAACTTTATGTATTATAGCACACTGCCTCTGAAAAGCAAAGTAATTTTTTCTTAATAATTATCATTTTATGAACATTTTGTTAATTTTGTTGTAATATTTTAGACATAGGAAAAGCTTTTCTATACAATTTACAGAAAAGCTTTCCTAATTTTTACCATTTTTTATAGAAAAAACAAAAACATCTTTTACTCATCCCAATTATGGTAAACCATCTGAACATCATCATCCTCATCTAACAAATCAAGGGTACGCTGAATATTCTTAATATCCTGCTCCTCTGTTAATTCCACATAGGTCTGAGGTATCATGGTTACCTCTGCCTCTGCCATAGGAACACCTGCATCTTCCAATGCCTGACGCACCATACTAAAATCCTCTGGTGCTGTAAGAATTTCGTAGCAGTCCTCCTCTTCATTAAAATCCTCTGCACCTGCATCCAAAGCAGTCATCATCAACTCATCTGCATCTGTATCATAAGCTTCTTTGTCAATGATAATCTGTCCTTTCTTGTCAAACATGTATGATACACATCCCTGTGTACCAACATTGCCGTGTCCTTTTGTAAAAGCATTCCGTACATTGGCGGCAGTACGATTCTTGTTATCCGTCAAGGCATCTACGATAATGGCAGTACCATTCGGTCCATAACCTTCATATGTAACTACCTCATAATTTACACTGTTGGCATCACCGGCAGCCTTCTTGATCCCTCTGTCAATGGTATCGTTGGGCATATTGTTGGCTTTTGCCTTGGCAATTACATCTCGAAGTTTGCTGTTATTGGCAGGGTCTGCACCGCCCTCTTTTACGGCAACAGCAATTTCTCTTCCTATGATAGTAAAGATTTTTCCCTTTGCAGCATCATTTTTTTCCTTTTTATGTTTAATATTAGCAAATTTTGAATGTCCTGACATACATTTCTTCCTTTCGTTAAATTCTTATCTCCACAATAATATCACGCATTTCCAATATTGGCAAGCCTTGTTCTTCATAACTGTTACGCATTTTCACAAAAGAGTTCTTTCTTTTTCTGAACCATCACCATCCCAATTTTTTTGTTATCTATGGAAAGAATGGTGAACTCATAACCTTGGTATTCTATGACAGCCTTTTCATTTTCTTTGGGAATATGCTCTAATTTTGATATTAAAAGCCCATTCAGGGTATCAAATTCCTCTGTAATCTCAATCCCCAAAACCTCCTCTATTTCTGCCAGCTGCGTCAAGCCATCCATCATAAAGCTTTCTTCTGCCAGCTTGTGAATAGGTTCTTCCTCCTGATCATATTCATCCATAATATTTCCCACAATCTCTTCTAAAATATCCTCCAAAGAAATGATACCGCTCATCTGACCATATTCATCTATGACAATCGCCAACTGCTGCTTTTCCTTCTGCATAATATGAAACATCTGGTGAATATTTTTTGTTTCCGGCACCAGCATAGGATCACGAATCAAACCATCAATATCCTTTACTTTTACATCTGAAAAATCTCCACTGTTATGTATGGTAAAGGCATCCCGAAGGTGCACAATACCCAAAATGTCGTCTAAATCCTTATGATAGACCGGATAGCGGGACTTGTTTTCTCCCAACATAAAATCCAAAGCCTCTGACAAGGTAGCATTGCCGTCCACCGCCAGCACATTTACACGATGCTGCATCACGTCCTTTGCCTCCTTGTCACCCATCTCAAAGATGTTACTAATCATCTTTGCCTCATTTGCTTCTAATACCCCCTGCTCATGCCCCTCATTTACCATGGACAGAATTTCCTCTTCTGTCACATCCTCCTGGGAAAACTTCAGCGTTATGCCAAAAGTCTGATTCAGCCATTGAGACACACTCACAAAGAATTTTTCTGATGGCAGGCAAAATCCCGCCACAAATGCTACAAATACAAAAATTAACCAGGGATAAGTATCCTCCATATAATCTCCTTCCTATGTACATAACTCCAAACTAATATTCAATGCCATATTCACCTGCACCAGAATATCATCATCCAAATGACACACCTTATCCTTCAGCCGTTTTTTATCAATGGTTCTCAACTGTTCTAATAGAATCACCGAGTCTTTCACCATATCATATTTTCTGGAATCCAGCTCCACATGTGTCGGCAGCTTCGCCTTATTCATCTTAGATGTAATGGCAGCACAGATAACTGTCGGACTGTGCTTGTTGCCCACATCATTTTGAATTATCAGCACTGGTCGGATGCCGCCTTGCTCGGAACCCACCACCGGCCGCAGGTCTGCATAAAAAATATCTCCTCTTCTAATAACCACTTTCTTCACTCTCCGAATTACACAAAATATAAAACAAATCTGTTTCTATTTATGAGTTTTACCTGATTCTTTCCGTGTATTCAAAAAGATTTCTTGCTTTTTCGACATTATAGCCAAGTGATATCTGTGTCTGTATAGTAATCTTTGCAGGCAATGGCTCTGCCCTGCTCTAAGTACAGTCTTGGAATCCGCTTCCCCATATCGCACATTAGTTCATAATTAAATCTGCCGGATAATCTGCCCAGTTCCTCACCAGTGATGGTCATAGCACCATCTCTTCCCAAAAGCGTCACCCTGTCTCCCACAGCCACCTTAGGGATATCCGTCACATCCACCATAAATTGATCCATACATACCCTGCCGCAGATTTTTGCAGGTTTTCCATGAATCAGCACATATCCCTGATTGGACAGACTTCTCGGATAACCATCTCCATAACCCACCGGAATGGTGGCAAGTACACACTCCTTTTGGGTAATATAGGTATGACCATAACTGATACCAGTCATTGGCGGCACCTTCTTCACATGAACCACATGACTTCGCAGTGTCATCAAAGGTTTCACCGGCACTGCTGACTTTTGAATTTCATCCGAAGGCATTAAACCGTACAAGATAATACCTGCTCGCACCAGATCCATATTTGCCTCAGGTATATCAGTAATGCCCGCACTGTTGGAACAATGATGAAGAGAAAATACAATCCCCTCTTTTTCCAGTTCTTTCACAAAATTTCTATACTGTGACAGTTGAAATCGGGCGGAAGTCTTATCCCGCTCATCTGCCTTTGCAAAATGGGTAAAAATGCCTTCCAGCTCGATATTGGGAAGTGCTGCAATTTTTTTAATTTCATTTATGGTATCGCCATTTATCTGAAATCCAATACGACCCATACCTGTGTCCAATTTGAGATGTATTTTTGCCATCTGATTCCGCTCTCCTGCCGCCTTAGATATCTCCTTCGCCATCTCATAGGAAAACACTGTAAAGCGCACTTGATGTTTCAGCAGCATGGGATAAGCATAAGAAAACACTGCTCCCAAAATCAGTATTGGTTTTTTCATCCCTGCCAATTTCAAAATATCTGCTTCCTCTGCCGTTGCCACTGCATAGCCCCAGACACGTTCCTCTTTTTCCAAAACCTTTGCAAGGGGAATCGCCCCATGACCATAGCCATCGGTCTTAATGACAGCCACAATTTTTGCAGTTTCTGCCACTGCGTTTTTGATGGATTCCATGTTAAACCTTAAGGCATCTAAGTCAATTTCTGCACATACTCTCTGATACTTCTCCATATAGCCACTTCCTTAGTTGATTATTTTATGAATATTGTTTATGATATCACCGGCTTTCATACTGTAATTACCGTACTGTTCTGCGGCCGCCTCCCCTGCAAGACCATGGGTGTACACTCCCATACAGGCGGCTTCCAGGCAGTCCATACCCTGTGCCAGCAGACCGCCAATCATGCCTGCCAGTACATCGCCGCTTCCAGCACCTGCCATACCGTTACATCCGGAAAGATTCAGATACCTTGTATTTCCTTTTTCATCCGCCACAATGGTTCGGTCATTTTTTGCCACAATAATACAGCCGCAGTCCTTTGCCTCCTTCACTGCCACTTGAGCATATTCTTCCTTTACCACATCCACTTCCACACCGTTTAACCTTGACAACTCTTTAATGTGTGGGGTAAGAATGCAGGAAGTCTTAGTGTTTCTAAGCCATTCTTTGTGACATGCCAAAATATTGATGGCATCTGCATCAATGACACAGGGCACTTTAGCTTCCTTAAGCACATAGGAGAGAATTTCCTCTGCCTTGGCATCTGTGCCAAGCCCCGGTCCAATAACAATTGCACTGGCAGTGCTGACCGCTCTCTGCCATTTTGCCTTTTTCTCTAAACTTTCTTCTGAGGAATAACAGGTAAAAACAGCTTCCGGCAATTTTTCCATCAACACTGTACGGTTTCGCTCATGGGTAATAATCTCCACCAGTCCGCAGCCGCTGCGATAGGCGGCATCTGCCGCAAAATAGGCGGCTCCTGCCATTTCATAAGACCCTGCAAACACTGCCACCCTGCCAAAACTGCCTTTATTTCCTCTGTCACTGCGCTTTGGAATTCGGCACAAATCCTTCTTTTGATAAGTGATATAAGACGGTGTAACCTGTGCCCATGCAGGATTTTTGATTATGCCAATATCTTTTATCAAAACCTGCCCGGAACACTGCCGCCCCTCCAGCAGATACAAGCCCGGTTTAGCATATTGAAACGTGACCGTATAATCTGCCTTCACTGCCATGCCTAATCTTTTTCCAGTGTCTGCGTGAATCCCGGAGGGAACATCCACTGCATAGACCTGACCGCCCTTTCCCAAGGAATTCATATCCGTAATGGCTTTGGCAAATTCCCCTGTGACCTCTCTGGATAAACCGATTCCAAACAAAGCATCCACTACTACATTATATTCCTTTTGGAATAAATTGCCATTGGTAACCAACTCTATTCCAAGTTCTTTTGCAATGGCAAGCTGCTGTATGGTTTCGTCGGAACATTTGTTCGCTTCTCCCACAAGCCGAATTTTCACTCTGACACCCCATTGGGATAAAATTCTTCCCACCGCAATGCCGTCACCGCCATTATTTCCGGTTCCTGCAAAAATCACTGCGGAGATTTCCTTTGCCTCATTATTTCTGACAATTTCCTCTGCCACAGCCAAAGCTGCCCGTTCCATCAACACCAGGGAGGGAATCCCTACTCGTTCTATGGTATATTTATCACACTTTTTCATTCCTGTACTGTCTAAACAATACTCCATATTATCACCCTTCTGTCCCACATATAAATGTCAAAAAACGTGTGCATCACACACGTTTTCTACTTTATTCATGACAATAGAAAGTTCACAGAGTGTGCTTTCTATTGTTTATTCCTCTTTGCCCTCATCATTATCCAAGTCAAAGATATCAATAACTTCCAATCCGAAAATGTCATGCATATAAGTATACATCATTTTGTTGCGTATCTCCTTATCCTGCTTTCGAAGAATATTCTTCTTTAACTCCACACGGACATCAGCAATCCACCTGGCAATCTCTTCTATGTCCTCACTGTTGGTGTGCATCTGCCTATAACAGTAATCCATAGTCTCAAGCATCAATGCCGTGTTGGCTGCCTTCAGCTCATTGGGCAAATCCAACAGTTGATTTTCATAGTCTTCTAACTTTTCATTGATCTCATGAATCAACCGTTCGCTTTCTTCCATTTTTTTACTTTTGGTATCTTTTGCAGTATCCTCCATATTCTGCACAATATTATCCATCAACTTCTTTTTCAGCTTTTTCAAGTCTTTTATGTCTGTCCGAAGTCCACTCTCTTGTTTCACACAATCATTGACTCGTTTTTCCAACTCTGCAATCTGCACAGGCTTTTTCCCTTTGGGAAACAATTTATGCCACTTATGTTCCAATGTGAGAACAGGAATTTTCTTATTCTTTAAATAGGCTGCATACCTTTCTCTGTCTTCTCCGGTCATATATTATTCCTCTTCTTTCTTGATTCCATGCTCCAACTCGTAACGATTAATATTATAGGACAACCTCATGAGACTTTCCGACAGATGTACATTCTCCACCACCACATCCTCTGGCACATTCAAATCTGTATGGGCAAAGTTCCAAATTGCCTTAACCCCACAATTTACCACTCTCTGTGCCACCACCACTGCACTTTCCTTGGGAATGGCTAATGCCACGATCTGTATATCCTCTTTCTTCAAATATCTTTCCAACTGACTCATGGAACGCACCTGGATTCCTCGAATCTTCTTCCCCTTAAGTTCTGGATTTTCATCAAATAATGCTTTTGTAATGAAACCTCTGTTTTCAAAATTGCCATAATTGGCAAGAGCCTGACCTAAATTACCGGCTCCTATAATTACCATGTTATGTTTCTTATCTAAACCCAATATTTTGCCGATTTCATCATAAAGATACTCTACATTATATCCATAGCCCTGCTGACCAAAACCGCCAAAATGATTTAAGTCCTGTCGTATCTGGGACGCTGTTACATGCATTCGTTCACTTAACTCTCCGGAAGAAATACGTTCTACCTTACTGTCCATCAATTCGCCTAAGTATCTGTAATATCTGGGAAGTCTTTTTATTACCGTCTTAGAGATGTCCTTTTCACTCACAATCACTGCCTCCCTTGCGTATCTGATTTTAATTCAATTTTTTAAGATTATTATACTGAAATGTTAAAATATTGTCAATCCTTACACCTCACGCATTTCTTTTTTGGATTGTAATTTTCTTCTATTTACGTTATATTAATTGAGTAACATAATTACACAAACATCACCACTAAGTTTGTAAAAAACGGAGGATAAGACTATGATACTTTCTTGTCAGAACATTGATAAAGCATTTGGAGATAAGGTAATTCTCTCCAATGCATCTTTTCTAATAGAGGATAGGGAAAAGGCAGCCATTGTGGGGATCAATGGTGCGGGTAAATCCACACTGTTGAAAATCATTACCGGTGAACTTTCTGCTGATGGAGGCAGTGTCATTCTTTCCAAGGGAAAAACCATCGGTTATCTGGCACAGCAGCAGAATAACCACAGCCAGCACACCATCTACCAGGAACTCTTGACTGTCAAACAGGAAATTCTTGATTGGGAACAGCAGCTTCGCACTTTAGAAACAGAGATGCAGCATAAAGAGGGAGAGGAACTCAAAGTACTCTTGGAGCACTATACCCGGTTAAATCATCAATTTGAAGATGCCAACGGCTATGCATACAAAAGTGAGCTCATTGGTGTACTCACCGGACTTGGCTTTCAGGAAGCAGACTATCACCGTAAGATTTCCACTCTCTCCGGCGGTCAGAAAACCCGCGTGGCATTGGGTAAGCTGCTGTTGACCAAGCCAGATATTCTCCTATTGGATGAGCCAACCAACCATCTGGATATGGACAGCATTGCATGGCTGGAAACCTTCCTGTTGAATTATGGGGGTGCGGTGATTGTAGTATCCCATGACCGTTATTTCCTAAATAAAATTGTTACCAAGGTAATTCAGGTGGATAATGGCAAAGTTACCACATTTTCCGGTAATTACTCTGATTATGCCATGAAACGGGAAATGCTGCGAAACACTGCCTACAAGGCCTATGAGAATCAGCAGCGGGAAATCAAACATCAGGAAGATGTGATCGCAAAACTTCGCTCCTTTAATCGGGAAAAATCCATCAAACGGGCAGAAAGCAGAGAAAAGCTGTTAAATAAAATGGATTTGATTGATAAACCTGTGGAGGTTAATTCCCAGATGAAACTTACCTTGGAACCGGATTGTATCAGCGGAAATGATGTACTTTCTGTCACAGGACTGGCAAAATCCTTTGACTCCTTGTCACTTTTTTCTGATATTTCCTTTGATGTAAAGCGGGGAGAACGGATTGCACTGATTGGCAGCAATGGCTCCGGAAAAACCACCATCCTTAAAATTATTACCGGTCTCATGGAAGCCGATGACGGCATGATAAAAACCGGTGCCAATGTGCACATAGGCTACTACGATCAGGAACATCATGTACTCCATGAGGAAAAAACTATTTTTGATGAAATTTCTGATGATTACCCGGATTTGAATCACACCAAAATCCGTAATGTGTTGGCTGCATTTTTGTTTACCGGGCTTCAAGTATTTCAGCCGGTGGGTGATTTAAGCGGCGGTGAACGGGGGCGGTTATCTCTTGCTAAATTGATGCTCAGTGAAGCTAATTTCCTGATTTTGGATGAGCCCACCAACCATTTGGACATTGATTCCAAGGAGATTTTGGAACAGGCATTAAATTCTTATACAGGTACGGTTTTGTATGTATCTCATGATCGATACTTTATCAACAAAACCGCCACCAGGATTCTTGATTTGCGGGAAAAGAAATTAACCAATTATATCGGTAACTATGATTACTATTTGGAAAAAAAAGAGACACTCTCACCAGTGTCCATTACTTCTGAATCCACAAAAAGTTCGGATTCTCTTGGAAAAAATGATTGGCAGAAACAAAAAGAGGAGCAGGCAAAACAACGCAAAAAAGAAAATGAACTGAAAAGGGTGGAGGAGGAAATCACTTCGCTGGAGGAACGGATAGAAGAAATTGATACAGAGATGGCCTCTGAGGAGGTCTGCACTGATGTGGAAAAATGTATGGAACTGCAAAAAGAAAAAGATGATGTTACAGAAAAGTTAGAGATTCTCTATGAAAAATGGGAAGAACTTGCATAATACTATTTGTTCGTAACTGTTCAGCCTACACCATTCGCAAAACGCACCTATGGTGCTTCTTTGCTGCTACGCAGCTTTTTTAGCTCATAGACAGGCATTCCGCTCATAGCCATGCTTTTATTGTGCAAATCATGCAGACATGATTCGCACACAAAGCAGGCTATGGCTGAACTGTTACGTTCCATTTGTTTGACTCTGAACAACTGCCTAAAATTTACTGGCACAAACCTGCCACTACCTGATTGATCACCTTGCCATCTGCTTTTCCCTTTAACTCTGCCATAACAGCTTTCATGATCTGTCCCTTATTCTTAGTGGCAACCACATCTGCAAATTTTTCTGTGATAAATGCCTTTACCTCTTCCTCGGACATCATTTTAGGTGCGTATTCAGAAAACACATCATATCTAGCCTGATATTCTGCTTTCAATTCCGCTCTCTCTGCCGGACAGGTATCAATCTGTTCTTTCACCGTCTTTATTTCCTTCAAGATAACCCGATCCACTAATTCTTCCTTAATATCATCACGGCATCCTTCGTCAATAGCCACCTTTTTCACTGCAGATACCAAAGTAGAAATGGCATCCTTTCTCACCTTATCCTTTGCCTTCATAGCAGCAATCATATCCTTTTGTAATGTTTCCATCTGCATAATAACTTCCTCCTATTTACTTTCTAACAAGGATTTTACACCCTTTTTCCAATTCTGCAATCCTTGTCTATCTTCTTTTTCTCGTTGTCTTCCCTTTTGTCTTCACTGGTGCATCCTTTGCCAACACCATGGCTGAATAAGGTTCTATTGTTACCTTATCTCTTGCACCTCCCAAACTGTCAATCCCTGCATACTGACTGTTCACATAAATTTTCCAGTCTCCTGCCGGAATATCCAGTTCCACAGCGGAGGCAGTGGGATTATAAATCACATAAAGTGCCTGAGCCTCTTCTCCTTTGTATGAACCATCAACGGTAAATGCCATAATGTTCTGGGGCAGCCCTTCTGCAAAAGTAATATATTTGTCAATATCCGCACTGCTGGTCATTCGTAAGCCTCCATGTTTCTTGCGAAAAGCAATCAGCCCCTGATAATACTCGTACACATCCTTGTATACTCCATCTTTTAAATTGCCCCATTTGATTGCATTTACTTTATCACCGGATTTATAACTGTTGCTGTCAAAACTATCTTTCGCTGCTGTTCCTTGAATGTCTGCTCCATCTTTCGGCTTAGAACGAAGCAGTTCTTCGCCGCTCATCATAAAGGGCGTTCCCTGAGAAGTAAATAAAACTGCTGCCGCAAACTTATTTTTTTGAATATTCTGTTCCAAATTCTCTGCACCGTTAGCTAAAGTCAGCTTATCAAACAAAGTGTTATTATCATGACAAGCATTATAATTAATGACCCCTGTTGGTTCCTTTGACCAATAAGGTCTGCCAAGAATGTTGTTTAATAGTGTAATTCCATTGCCCACGTTTCCCGATACATAGCCGCCGTCTGATATTTTTCCATTAACGCCTCTGACATAATCACGGAACGTATCGTTAAACATGGCAAAAACCGGCACCTGCGAAAGATTATCCTGGGTGGTGAGACTGTAACCGGATTTTGTCATTGTGGTATCCATGGTCCAGCCTTCCCCATAGAAAATTACATCCGGGTGTTTCTCATGGACAGCTGCAATAATCTCATTCATGGTAACAGTGTCAATTAAACCCGCTAAATCAAAACGGAATCCATCTACATGATATTCCTCGGCCCAGTAACTGACGGAATCTACAATATATTTTTTTACCATAGTACGCTCTGTGGCAGTATCGTTGCCACAACCGCTGCCATTGGAATACTCCCCATAATCATTGGTTCTGGAAAAATATTTCGGCACCAGCACATTAAAAGAAAAAGTTTCCGGATCATAAACATGATTGTAAACCACATCCATTACTACGCTCATGCCATTCTCGTGCAGTGCCTTAACCATCTCTTTCACTTCCCGGACACGCACACTGCCATCCATAGCATCTGTGGCATAGGAACCCTCCGGCACATTAAAATTCACCGGATCATACCCCCAGTTGTACTGGTCCTTATCTGAAAGCTCATCCACCGATCCAAAGTCATACATGGGCATAATATGCACATGCGTCACTCCCAGCCGCTGTAAATAAGTAAGTCCGGTATATTCTCCTGCGGAATTTTCCGAACCATATTCCGTCAGTCCTAAATACTTTCCCTTGTTTTTCACTCCAGAATCTTCGTCTATGGTAAAGTCCCTCACATGAAGTTCATAGATCACTGCATCCGTAATTCCACCGGCTTTGTTGGGATTTTCATCCTTATCCCAGCCCTCTGGATTGGTGCTTTCCATATTTAAAATCATGGCTCGTTTGCCGTTGGCACCTGTGCTCTTGGCATAAGGGTCTCCTGTCTCGATCAATTTACTGTCATGCAGCACGGTATAGGTATAATATACTCCATTCCAGTCCCCTGCCTTCTTCAGATACCATACTCCCTGTTCTAAAAGAGACATTGCCTCGCTTTCCAGCAAATCCTCTGCTCCATCCTCACCAGTCTTATATAAATTTAGTGTTACCTCTTTGGCAGTGGGTGCCCAGACCTTGAATATCGTCTCTTCTGCTGACCATGTGGCACCTAAATCATCCCCCGCATAGGTATAGGCTGCCTCAAATGCAGCGGTGGAATAAGGGTAAGGCATGGTAACTGTTGTGAGTTTCCCCATATAAGAAACCGCATACATTTGATTGGTATTAATTGGTTCTGCCAGCTGGAAAGTATAACGGGAAGCCGCTTGAACCCGACCACTCACTTCCACCTCCTCCCCATTGCCATCCAAAATTTTCAACTGGTATTCCTGCTCCTGAGGAATTTTCCCCTCTATAATAGCTGTGATAATGTTCCTATCTGCATTGTAAACTGCACTGGCAACCGTTGCATTGGCGGTATCAGTGACTGCTGGCACGGTTACCTTTTTCTCTGGTATTTCCGGTGTCGAGATTTCCGTTGGTGTTACCATGCTCTCCTCTTCCGGCTCTGTGGCAAGCGGTTCTTCTGTTTTCCCACACCCCCAAAACGATAGACACGATACAGCGTATGCTGTCACTAGTATCTTCTTTATGTGCTTATTATTCATTTTGAAAACTCCTTTGCTTACGCTTGTCCTATTATGTTCTAATACTAATATATTACAGTATTTTAACATAATGTCAAGTACCGGATTTTACCAGCATAAGATACCAGATGTGGAAAACATCTGGTATCTCTGTCACCGATTTTATACTTTTGTAACTGCTTCTTTCATACTTTTTACATAATCATATACCGGCTGTTCACTGTCTTTTCCATGCTCTGCAATAATTTTCACAATGGCACTTCCCACAATGGCTCCATCTGCCACCTGAACCATTTTCTGGGCCTGTTCTGGAGTTGCGATACCAAAGCCAACCGCACAGGGAATATCAGTTGTCTTCTTGACTAAATCAATCATCTGGGAAATATCTGTCTTAATCTCGGTCCGCACCCCAGTAACTCCCAAAGATGATACACAATATACAAACCCTTGTGCTTCCCTGGCAACCATGGCAATACGCTCATGGGAAGTGGGGGTAATGAGGGAAATGATATCTATGCCATATTCCTGACAAATACCAGCAATTTCTTTCTTTTCCTCATAGGGCAAATCTGGAATAATTAAACCATCAATACCGCATTCCTGGCAGCGTTTCATGAATTTTTCCTTGCCGTATGTATAGATAGGATTGATGTAGGTTAAGTACACCAATGGAATCTCTGTATTTTTGCGTGCTCTTGCCACCATGTCAAACAATTTGTCTGTGGTACAGCCTGCTGCCAAGGCTCTTTCATTTGCCTCCTGAATCACCGGTCCCTCTGCAATGGGATCCGAAAAAGGGATCCCAATCTCAATCAAGTCTGCACCAGCCTTTTCCATGGCATAGATAAGCTTTTCGCTGGTTTCTAAATCCGGATCTCCACCGGTCAAGAAGGAAATAAAGGCTTTCCCGTTTTTAAATGCGTTCTGTATTCTACTCATAAATTTCCACTCCTCTATATCTTGCAATGGCAGCTACATCCTTATCGCCGCGTCCTGAAATATTGATTACAATAATCTTATCTTTGGAAAGCTCCTTTGCATACTTCATGGCATATGCCACTGCATGAGAGCTTTCAATGGCAGGGATAATTCCCTCGGTTCTTGACAGATATTCAAAGGCTTCCACCGCCTCATCATCGGTAACGGGAACGTAACGGGCTCTGCCGCAGTCATGGAGCATTGCATGTTCCGGTCCGATGCCGGGATAATCCAAGCCGGCAGAAATTGAGTACACCGGTGCAATCTGTCCGTATTCATCCTGACAGAACAGCGACTTCATTCCATGAAAGATTCCTACGGAACCGTTAGCAATGGTTGCTGCATTTTTGGGATTGTCTACCCCTAAACCTGCCGCTTCACAACCGATTAACTCCACTTCCTTATTTTCAATAAAGTCATAGAATGCTCCCATAGCGTTGCTTCCACCGCCTACGCAGGCAATCACTGCATCAGGAAGTCTTCCCTCTGCTTCCATCATCTGTTTTTTGATTTCTTCCCCGATGATTTTCTGAAAATCACGCACAATAGTTGGGAAAGGAAACGGTCCCATGACTGAACCTAATACATAATGGGTATCTTCAATACGCTTTGTCCACTCACGCATAGTTTCATTTACGGCATCCTTCAAGGTCTGTGTTCCGCTGGTTACTGCATGAACTTTCGCCCCCAGCAGCTCCATGCGGAACACATTCAATGCCTGGCGATCCGTGTCCTCTTTGCCCATAAACACTTCACATTCCATCCCCAGCAATGCTGCTACGGTGGCAGTTGCCACACCATGCTGTCCGGCACCGGTTTCAGCGATGACTCTGGTCTTTCCCATTTTCTTTGCCAGCAGACACTGTCCTAACACATTGTTGATTTTATGAGAACCAGTGTGATTTAAATCCTCTCTTTTCAGATAAATTTTGGCTCCGCCCAAATCCTTTGTCATTTTATCTGCGTAATATAACAGAGATGGTCTTCCGGCATATTCCTTGTAAAGTGCTGCCAGTTCTTCCTTAAATTCCGGATCCTCCTTATATTTATTATATGCTTCTTCCAGCTCAATCACTGCATTCATTAATGTTTCTGGTATATACTGTCCGCCATACTTTCCGAATCTTCCTTTGCTCATTTTCATCCTCCTTAAATCTACATGAAATTTATATTTTCTCCTAACTTTCTTTGTTGCTTGGTTGCATTAAAAGGTCATCTGTCTTTGCCTTTTAACTCTGCCAACATTTTTGCCTTATCCTTGCTTTTCATCAGAGTTTCGCCAATCAACACGCCATTTACATTGGCATTCTTCAGCACTTGAATATCACCATTCGTTTTAATTCCGCTCTCTGCTACAAAGGATATGTTGTTCGGAACAAGTTCTCGCAACCGTTCACTGTTATGAATATCCACCGTAAAAGTTTTTAAATCCCGATTGTTGACGCCAATCATTCTCGCCCCTGCTGCAATGGCACTTTTTATTTCCGCTTCATCATGAGCCTCCACCAGTGCAGACAAGCCCAACTCATCACAGATTTCTATATACCTTTTTAAAGTATTTGTATCCAACAAAGAGCAGATTAACAGCACACAGTCCGCATGAATTGTTTTTGCCTGATAAATCATGTATTCATCAATGATAAAATCTTTGCGGATTACCGGAATATTTACTGCTTCTTTGATTTCTCTTAAATATTTTGTACTTCCCATAAAATAATCCGGCTCTGTCAGTACGGAGATACAGTCTGCTCCTGCCGCCTCATATTCTTTGGCAATCTCCACATAGGGGAAATCCTCTGCAATGATGCCCTTGGATGGGGATGCCTTCTTCACTTCACAGATAAAGTGAATACCTCCGCTGCCAATGACCTGTTCAAAGGAAAAATCCCCCTTTGGCATTGCCTGTGCTCGTTCCTTCATCTCTTCTAAGGATACCTGCTGCTTTTCCTTCGCCACTCTCGCCTTGGTAGCCTCTGCTATTTCCTGTAATATCATCTATTTGCTCCTTAAAACTGATTTGAAATTTCTACAAACTTATCTAACTGTGCTTTTGCCTTGCCGCTGTCAATCATATCCTCTGCCACCTGAATGGCATCTGCAAAGGTTATATCATCCTTTGCCATGTAGATACAGGCAGCAGAATTTAACACCACCGCATCTCTCTTTGGTCCCTTTTCTCCATTTAGTATGGCTCTGGTAATCTCGGCATTTTCTGCCGGATCACCTCCCTCTAAATCTTCTTTCTTACAAAGCTCAAATCCATAATCCTTGGGATTTAACACAAAGCTTTTCAGTTTCCCATCACGAATTTCACAACAGGTGGTGGGGGCACTTAAAGAAATTTCGTCTAAGCCGTCCTGTCCAAATGCCACAATACCCCGTTTCACTCCAAGGTTCAGAAGAACCTTTGCCAAAGGCTCCACCAAAGCTTCCTCATAAACACCTAACAACTGCATATTGGCACCTGCCGGATTTGTCAGCGGTCCTAAAATATTAAATACTGTGCGGATGCCCAAGCCCTTTCGCACTGGTGCCACATACTTCATGGAAGAGTGATAGCTCTGGGCAAACATAAAGCAGATTCCGATTTTATTTAAAACTTCCGTGCTTTCCTCTGCAGAAATGGTAATCTTCACTCCCAACGCTTCCAACACATCCGCTGCACCGCATTTGCTGGATACACTGCGGTTGCCATGCTTTGCCACCGGGATACCTGCCGCAGATACTACAAAGGACGAGGTTGTGGAGATATTAAACGTATTTGCTTCGTCTCCACCGGTTCCCACAATCTCTAATACATCCATATCATGAAGCAGCTTTACGGCATGTTTTCTCATACCAGAGGCACAGGCAGTAATTTCTTCAATGGTTTCCCCCTTCATACGAAGTGCAGTCAAAAAGGATGCCATCTGAATTTCTGTTGCCTCACCGCTCATAATTTCATCCATAACGGTTTCTGCCATATCATAAGTCAAATCTTCTTTATTTACTACTTTATAAATTGCTTCCTTAATCATTGTAATCCTCTCCAATTCTTTCTCAATTTGTAACTATTCAGTACCTTCATAGTTACGAGCAAAGAACCATGCAAAATT
>CAMWHJ010000003.1 GCA_947174015.1 uncultured Lachnospiraceae bacterium
ACTTTTTCTTACGGTCTGTGCAGTAAATGCACAGACCTACTGAACAGTTACAATGATTCTTCATAATACAGAAATGCATAATTATCTATGTATGATCCAATAACCATTATATGCATACCCATCCTTGGTCCCAATCAATAAGTCATTTGATTTTTTAAATCCTAATTTTGTTGCTGCTGCTGCTCTTTCCACTGCATAATTAGGTATTTTGGTAATGATTGTACTACAATCAAATAATTCGTAAAAATCTTTTAAAACAATATCTATCATATCCGAAATAATATCTTCTTTTTCATACTGGCTTCCCACATCCAGTCTTAAGATTCCACAGCCATCAAAAGCATCCTCCGAGGCTCTCTTAACTCCTTCCATGGTTCCAATAATTTTATTATTTTTTATATCCACTATGGACAATCTTGCAAACCATTTATTTTCATATGCCATATTCCAGAACTTAAGGGCTTCCGTCATTCTTTCCTCTGTCGGATAGTAAAAATTATCTCCATCACAATTATCACTGTTGAAAAAAGGCAGTGCATTTTTATCACTGTAAACTTTAAGAAGTTCATGGGCATCTTTCAATTCTGTTTTTCGAAACATATAGGTATCATTTTTCAAAACAGGGCATTCTTGGTATATATTTTTCATAAAATCATCCTTTCCGCAAATTTTTAATTTTAACCTTAATTGTCTCTGTATCTATACGATCATAAAAGCTGTATTCTACTTGCACCAGCCCTTATCTTAACAAGTATAACACAAAAAAACCAGAACAGAAAGAACTATATTGAAATCCCATACATCCAGCCGAAATTTTTCTATTCCTATTTACTTTGCAAAAGGAAATTTGAAATACCTTATTTATCCACTGTTTCGCAAATATAGTCCATAATCTGCCCTGCAGCATTTACTTGGGTTGCCAGCTCAATCCCTTCAATTCCCGGGGTCACATTAATCTCACAGAACACATAATCCTCTGCTCCCAGCAGCAAATCTACACCCACAATATCCAGCTTTGTCTTAGCATAAACAGCCGCCCCAATCTCCCGAATTCTATCATCTATGGGGTAGCTTTTTACGGTTCCTCCCAAAGCAAAATTGGAACGGAACCCCTCTTTTGAAATCCGTTCCATACAAGCAGTAACCTGCCCTGCTATCATCAGAAAACGCACATCATGTCCATAACTTTCACGGATAAATTCTTCAAACAGCATTTCCTGTTCTTGATACTGATGCTTTAGCCCTATATAATCTTTTGGCTGCTTCACTAAATATACCTGATTTCCCTGAGAGCCTTGCAGCCCTTTTACCACAAAGGGGCTGCCCAGAATTGAAACCAGCTCTTCATAGGTAAACTGCCATTTTGCCACAATGTATTTCGGCAGACAGATATCCAACCCTTGCATATCCATTAATTCACTGGCTTTGTTGATATAACGATTGAGTCCTGCTAATTCATTATAACTTCTATTTGCCAAAGCATTAAGTTCATCTTTCCTGACACCATATTTGTAGCGGTTTATGATAAAATCTACCTTTGACAATTCCTCCAAACCACAGTGAAGAATACCATCCCGAATGACAGTATCCTCCACTCCCAACATTTTTAACTTTATATTTCGAAGCTTCGCTTCTTCCATTAGTCTGCCGGAGGTATATGCTCCAGCCATATTTGAATATTTTTCAATTAAGTATCCGTTCATCTCCTGTTTTCCTTTCCGGCACTCGAAACTTTGCCAAATATATTTCACTGGCAGCTTTCGAATCGCTGCCATTTATTTTTGGTATTTTTCTTCTACTTCATGGAGCAATTCTTGTTCTGCCTCAATCTCTGCTGGATAAGGAAATTTTTCTGCCAATGCTTGAAACTTCTCCTGATACATCTGTGCCTGTTTCTCATCTTTTTCTACAAGAAGTGCATATGCATAATTAGTACGTTGCATATCCAACATTCCACCAAGTTTTTTAAAATTTTTCTCTTCTTTTTTATAAATCTCCCTGATTTTATCACTGTCTAACATTATGCAGCAGAACAGAAGATCTGCTTTTAACATCTTGCTGTGAATATCCGCCATGGCAACTGCATTTTCCATAATATACTGTCCAATTTCTTTCGCTTTCTCATATTCTTTCGCCATCATTAAATAGCTGAAATAATTGATGCCCTGTGCTGTCTCCAAATTATTTTCCGTCACACATTTCTCCCATGCAAACCATTCTTCTGGCATCTCTGCATAGCGAATACCCTTAGCAAGTGCATTGTTTATTTCTAAGGAATACCAAAATGCTTTTCTGGCTTTTCCACTTTTACATAAAATCAAGGTATTATAGCCATCATTGGATAAGCTGGAAATAGGAATCCCATTGAGTAAAACTACCCCAAGGCCAATGAATGCTCCCATAAGACAAATCAGTGCCGCAACACTTTTTCCGCCCAACAGCATGCCCAACATAAGAACTCCATTTACAATACAGCCCCCCATATTATAAAGCGTTGTAGGATAATTCTCCACGGAACCCTTGGGCGGTTTCATTAAGCATTGCCCGGCAGTTCCGGCGAGACTATTTTTTCCCATCTTAAATCCATCCTCTGTTTTTAGGATAATCAGATTTCCAAATCGAATGGACTGAAACTCATATCCACTCATCAAGCCAAAAATCATGTGCCCCAGTTCATGAAAACAGATATTCAGCAGCCAGAAAATCATAAACACTGCCAATAGGAATACATACAATGCCCCAGAAAAGACCAACCTTATCTCTGAATTTTCAAACCACTGCTCCTGTATCTCTGACAGCATAAATCCCAAAAAAGCACCAACTGCCATGAAATAAACCATCATTGCCAATTTGGTACATGTACTTTGCCGTTTTGCTTTTTTCTCTCTTGAAATTAGATTTTTTGTCATATTCTGTTTGCCTATTTTCCTTTCTTCCATCGCTCCTTCACATCTGCATCTGCTTATGGACTGTACATTTACTACACAGTTCATTGTACAGTCCGCAGAAGTGTCCAAATACTGTTTTTTATTTTACAAAACACCCGCTTGTATGCATGTTGAAACATTTTGCCCCGGATGTTTTTTTGCAACAATAATGAACTGAACTCAAATCCCTTTAGAAGGTAAACAGCACTATTATACACATAGCCACACTAATTAGCACAAATAACATCATTCCCAAATTTCCCCACGCTGTTTTCACCGGATGTTCCAGTACAATCTGTCCTTTCTCAAACTGTACTTTCTTCAAAGCAAAAGCCAAAACAAGCAATACAATTCCTACCAGAATCACTCCGATAACGAAAAATCCCACAATCATGGTAGCCAAAGTTCCCAGTTTTATCACCTGAGGCAAAATGGCTGTTCCCAACAAATTAATACAAATATGCAGCAACATGCTATTTTTAATATCTCCTGTCTTAATAACCACATAAGCAAAGATACAGCCCAGTGCAGAAGCATATAAAAACTGAGCAATGTTGCCATGGTACAGTCCAAAACAAAGACCGGAAACCACAATGGCAGTCACGTCTCCATAGCATTTGAGACGATCCAATAAAATTTTACGGAATACAATTTCCTCTACAATAGGGGCACAAATACCTGCAACCAGTACTGTAGGAAGTAAATCCAAGTCTCCGATGACACTGTTTAATGGATTCAGATTCATATTGCCGGTAAGCATACCCAGCACAAAATTGATGCCCATTCCCAATATGTTAAAACAATACATTACTGCATAACTGATAACTAACAGGCAGATAAAATGAAGCGGTTTTAACATTCTCTTCTCTTTGTTCTCTGATACTGGTACTGACTTTACCAGAAGATAAAAACAAGGGGCAGCAATAAGGTAAAAACTCACAATAATCAATACATATGTATACCACGAATTTTCCATAAACTCAGGGATAAAAGTTTGAATTAATTTCCCCAATAAAATCTGTACTGCATTTACAATCACTGTCATAAGAAACAGTGAGACTCCCAGTCTGCTAAAGACCTTTTTGTGATTTCTGTTTTCTAATTCCATTTCTATTCTCCATTCTAATTTATTATATTAACTATACAAGTTATTGTAACTGTTCCGAGTTTGAATTACTTGCTATCTTCCTCTATTGACTTTTTACTGTTTTTATACCGTGTGATTTATTTTATCATATATGTTCTATTTCCAATTTCACATCATCGGTTCTCATTCCTCATTTCCTTGAACAGATTACTCAGTTTTACCGGATTTCCATACCGCAGTGTTCCCATGCGGTAAATCGATGCTCCCAGCCAGCCGGCTCCGATAATAGATGCAATCAATATCACACCGGAAATAAGCACTTCTACCAGACTGACACTTCCCATGGCAATTCGTGCAAACATGGCACTGTAAGAACTAAATGGCAGGTATGATAAAATTTTCACAATAATACCATCCACATTGCTTAACTGTGTGAGTGATAAGAAATAAACCACCATAATTACTGTCATAAGTCCGGAAATTGCTTTAGATACGTCTTCTGTCTTGCTAACCAAAGCCCCCAGAGCTCCATAGAGGAATGCATAGAATAAAAATCCTCCCACACCAAAGAAAGCAAATGTCAATAAAACCTCCGCCGGAATATCCAGCACCATGTCCAAAGAACCGCCCCATGATTTTCGATTCAATCCATAAGAACCTAAAATAGCTACCAAAATTACTGCCACCTGTGCCACAGATGCAATGGCTCCGGCGATAACCTTTCCAAAAAGCAGACTGGTTGGCGTAGTGGAAGTAACCAGCACTTCGATGGAACGGTTGCTCTTTTCGTTGGTCACAGACACCGCTATCATCTGTCCGTAGAGAACAATCATCATAAACACCAAAATTTCAAAGGCATAGCAATACCAGAAGTTACTTTCGGTATCCTTTCCCAAAATCTGTTCGTTTACGTTGATTTTTTTATTGTAAATATCGTTCAGCTCTGCGTAGTCCAAATTATGCTTTTGACAGTAATCCATCTGCCCTGCCACCACCAAAGCCTCCTGCATCATCTGAGATTCCACGTCTAACATCCCTTTATTCAGAACATAATAATCCATTTCGTCAAAGGAATGAATCACAAATCCGGCAGTAATCTCCTCAGAGAGCACACCCTCTCTGGCTTCCTCTTGGGATACATACTTGTAAGTACCCTCACCAAAAATCTCCTGAATCAGATTTTCCGGAATCAAAGACTGTTGATCACAGATATAATACTCCACTTCAATTTTCTCAGGTTTTTCTTCCTCCTCTTCCGGTACCACACCCTCTTTAGGCGGTACCGGAAGATATTTCGACATATCCACCAGGGAAGGCAGGCACAGAAAAGCAGCACCCAGCAGTGCAATCAACAAAGTTGTTGCCACAAATATTTTATTTTTCAGATATTCCCTTAATTCAAAACCTAATACAATCACAAAATTTTTCATTGGTTGTCACCTGCTTTCATTACAAAAATTTCATTTAAGGATGGCTCATAGTCACCAAACTGACTGATTTTCACCTGTGCCTGAAGCAATGCTGACAGAAAACTTTCCTTATTACAATTCTCCTGCAATTTTAATATAATACCTTCTCTGGTATTTCCCATCACTTGTACCATAGTCGCAAATCTTTGCCGGATAAACTGTTTCGTTTCTTCTATGGTACTGCCCTCACACACTAAAGTAATCTGGTTTCTGCCCATCTCCTTTTTGATCTGCTTAAGTTCTCCCTGCAGCACCACCTGACCATGATGAATCATTGCCACATTTTCACAGAATTCCTCCACATAACTCATCTGGTGGCTGGAAAAGATAACCAGTTTCCCATCTTGAATCAGATCTCTTACCACATCCTTTAATATCTGAGAATTCACCGGGTCAAGCCCACTGAAAGGTTCATCTAAAATCACAATGTTAGGATTGCTCACTAAGGTAGCTGCCAACTGAACCTTCTGCTGATTTCCCTTGGATAAAGTTTCCAGCTTTCGATTGGCATACTCCTCTATCTCAAGACGTTTCAGCCAATTCTTGGCATTTTCCACTGCCTCACTTTTTCCTAAGCCCCGCAGTCTTGCCAGATACACCATCTGCTCTAAAATAATCCGCTTGGGATACAAGCCTCGTTCCTCCGGCATATAGCCAATTCTCTCCTTTGCCGGTTCAAAAGGCTTTCCATCCAATAGAATTTCGCCGGAATCTCCTTTAAATACATCCATGATAATACGCATGGTTGTGGTCTTTCCTGCACCATTCCTTCCTAAAAGCCCAAGTGCAGTACCACTTTTTACTTGAAAACTGATTCCATGCAGCACTTCTTTGCCGCCAAAGCTTTTCTTCACATTCTTTACTTCTAATTCCATAATTGCTCCTTTTTTGTAATTTTTCATCCTTTAATATCCCATCCAGGCACTGATAAATCCCACAATAAACCCAATACAGCCGCCTATCAGCATCAGCATTCCTGTACCGCCCAAGATAGAAAATAACCGCAGTTTCTGTTTCTTCATATCCTCAGGAATTTTCTTTTCATCATATGCCTGATAGATAATTGCCCGGTTATCGAAAGCACATAGACATTCCAATCCCTGTTCCCTGGCATTTTCTATGGATTCTGCCTGCCAGTCATTTGACATAAGATTCCAGTCCTTGGCATCTTTCAGTTTCTTTTTCCCAAGCTTTTGTCTTCTCTTATCTACCATACTTTTCGTATCTAACCCAAAATCCACTCCCGGTTGTTCCGTATGTACAAAGGTGTAGGAAAACATCCCCATAGACTCCAGCTTTTCGTTCTGTGAAGCATGCTTTTTCAGATAACGCCGCAGTCCCTGACTGGTAAGAATCAGTCTCCATTGCTTATGGCGATTCGCTTCTTTTCGTTTTCTGGCATTTTCTCTGGTTAAGCCTTTCATATCCCCATACCATACATTCGCCATTCTAAAATAAAACAAAGCAATCAGTGATGTACCTATCACATAAACTTCCGAAAAAAACTGAAAGAGAATTTTACTCCACTCCACTCTCTCATTGGTGTCATAATGGGAAAACACCTCCGGCAGAATACCACACACCGCCACCATGACTGCCAGCTTTATCATCAAAACCCCTGTGGCGGTAAATCGCTTGCGATACTTATCTGCACGATATTGGAGGGAATCCTCATCATTATATAATTCATTGAAACCACCCTCCTGATACTCTTTGGCAAAGTAATAATTCATACTTTCATCATGAGTTATCTCCTGCCATCCGGTTTCCTGTGCCATCTCAACAAAATTCTTTTTTTCCAGCATCTCCTCTAAGGTTGGATTTCGTTTCAGATCAAAGCGGTCCATTTCATAGAGCATCTGCTTGGGTTTATCCTGCCGGAAATAGTACACACACCCCAATTTAATATCTTGGAACATCCAGCCCTTTAATGCCATGTTTTCCAGCCATTCCCGTTCCTTTCCGAAGGTCGTGAAAAATTTGTATCTCTTTCTTATCTTATCCATGAGTTTTTTCCTCCAACACCTGCTTTCCATCCTTAAGTTGGGATTCCAGCCGACTGGTTTCCAACCACAGAAGCTCCATGCCCAGCTCTGTAATCTGATATGTTTTCTTTCCGCTTTCATTTTCCACAATAGCGATCAGTTTATCTGCCGTAAGCCGTCCCACCATGGTATAAAGAGTCCCTGTCCCAAGCTTAATACGTTCCTCGGTAATCCGGCTTACAAACTGCATAATGGCATAGCCGTGACGTGCCTGGATAACCGACAACAGCGTGTAGTATGTGGTTTCTGTCATAGGAATATATTTTTTCTGCAAACTTTTCTCCATTTTAATCCACCACGATGCTTCTTTTCTTTCCTTTCTTGTTTTTGGGGTATTCCCTGATTCTTGTAATATACTCCAAATTCAAAATCTGCTGGTTTTGCTGTGCATCCTCCAGCAGAATACCATTTTCACCAATGGCTTTGATGATACCTGTAACCTGTGTGCTCATCATAAGATATACCATACACTCTTTTCCCACAAATTCTTCTGCCAACCGCAGCATACTATCATCCTTTCTCTGTTTTCTCTTCCATATTCTTTTTACCGCAAGTACCTGCTGTCTCCGAAGCCAAATAGCTATCAGAAACAGCAGCAATATCAATAGTAAGTCATCTTCCATATCAGTTTCTCCTCGACATGTTTTCAGTCGATATGTCGAAGCACGACATATCGACCGAAAACATAGTAACATACAAATTCTCTGCTGTCAATAGGAATAGCAAAAAAACAGCGACAAGCCATCTTGTCACTGCTTTTTCTTTACCTTATTCATGACAATAGAAAGTTCGCAAAGTGTGCTTTCTATTGTTTTATCCATATCTGTCCAACAGTCTCACAGTTCGTCTTCTACAACTTTTTTGGTACAAGCCAGTGCCAGTGCTCCCGGTCCAATATGGCAGGATACACTCAGTGAAAGTGGAGCCATATAAATCTCTCCTACCTGCTGAAATTCCCTCATTACCTCAATTTTAAACTCCTCAGCCATGGCAAGATTTTCTGTATAAGCAATCTGTAAATGCACCTTGGCTGCATCACCGCCAAAACGATTCTCTATATCACTCTTAACAGCGTTCATCATGGTGGTTTTTGCCTGTTTCATGGTTCTTGCTTTGGAAAAAGCATCCAGCTTTCCTCCCTGAATCTGCAGTACCGGCTTTATCTTTAACAGCGTACCCAAGGCTGCGGCAGCCGGCGTAATACGTCCACCCTTCTTTAGATATTTTAAAGTATCCAAAGTAATATAGATACTGGACTCCGACTTGGTTTCCTCCAGAAATTCTTTGATTTCAGCACCGCTTTTTCCTTGTTCTGTTAAGGTTATGGCATCTAATACAGAGCGTCGCTGGGTAACGGAAATTCTCTGGTTATTCACCACATATACCTTGTCTTCATAATCCCCCGCCAGCATCATCGCCGTCTGGCAGGAACTGCTTAATGCACTGGACATGGGAATATGAACCACCTGATCATATTCCTGCAAAAGCTCCTCCCAAAGCTTGATCACACTTTCCGGTGATGGCTGGGAGGTGAAAATGTCCGCCCCTTCCGACAGCATTTCATAAAATTGTTCTTGTGTTAAATCTATATCCTCAAAGAATGTATCATCATTAATATTAAATGGCATCGGAATTACAAAAATCCCCAAATCCTTTGCCTCTGACTGTGAAATTCCGCTGTTACTGTCTGTTACTACCGCTATTTTACTCACACTACCGCTCCTTTATTTGTATTTTCATCTGCCCAAATGAACGATTGGTCATTTTCAGCAGTATGTACTAAATCATCATATTATATTTGCTAAAAACTTGCAAGGACTTTCTTGTACAAATCATGGAGAAACCGTAACAGTCCGTAAGAATGCATAAATTTAAATAAGAGAGAATCTGCCCCTTGCCGAAAGCAACTTTTCTGGCAGACTTTCCATCAAGTGCATAACCTTAAACCGAACTTTTATGTACCAACCCATCTATGACTGCATTGTCTTGTCATATTCTTCCAGCAGAGAGTTTACTACTGCCCCAATCAGCATAAGATACATACACATATACAGCCACAGCATCACCACCACAACGGTGGTAAGACTGCCATACATATTGCTCATATTCCCAAAATAGTCAATATACAGCGAAAATCCATAAGAAAACAGTGACCAGCTGATGGCAGAAAACATGGCTCCCGGAAACTGTTGCTTTAGACTTAATTTCTTATTCGGTGTATAGCAATAAAGCATTGCAAACATAACAACCAGCACCAGCATAGAAATCACATAACGCATTCTAAGAACCAAATCTACAATATTCCCAATAAATGGCACCATGGCCGCCAAAAGCATTTGCAGCTTATTTCCAAACACCACCAGAACCATCAGAAGCGTTACTGCCAGTAGCATAAGCACCGTATAAAATGCACCATAAATCCGCAGCATTATATAATTTCTTGTTTCTCTCACATCAAAGACCGAATTCAATCCCTGAATCACTGCTGTAATGCCCTTTCCTGCTGTCCATAATGTCACAATGGCAGAAACAGAGATCACCGTACTTGATTTTCCATAAATCTCATCAATAATGGAATTTATCAGCGGGTTAATGGTGGAAGGTACCACTCCTGTAAATAGAGCCTGCACCGTGGATTTATCTACCTGCGTATATTGTATCAGTGTTACAAGGAGCAACAAAAACGGAATAAAGGACAGCATTATGAAGTAAGCTGTTTTTGCCGCATAAGCACTTACATGCTTTTCATTTAATTCTTCCATAAACTTTCGAATTCTTTTATACAACTGATAGATTCTAAATATCATACTTTTCTCCTATATGTCTTATCCCCCTGCTTTGACTAATATAATGTTTTCAGTTCAATTCCCTGATAATAGAATTTCAAAATCTCTTCATAGCCCATACCGGATTTTGCCATGGAATTAGCACCATTCTGGCTCATGCCAGCCCCATGACCATAACCTCCGCCCTCCATTTCGAAAGCAACCACTTTGGTATTGTCTTCTTCATCCACCACCGGCAGGGCAGTGGTAAAAGCACTGGGCAACATAGTCAGACTGTCCACCTTACTGCCGTCATTTCTGGTAAGATTGGAATTCACCGGTGCCAAAAAGATACGAATATTGTATTCCGTCAGCACCTTTACGGTATACAGGCTTCCCTTGATAATCATTTCTGTTGCCACACCTCCCTTACCACGTTTGGTGATATGAATACTTTTCACTGTCCCCACTGTATCCACCGGCACACTTTCAAACTCTCCCTCCTGATTCTTGGTCAAGATATTCTTTGGATTGGCTTCATAGCGGCTCATCATATTTTGGTCAATATTCCGCTTAATCTGCTCTATGGATACTCTGGTTTTCCAGCGATACCATGATATATCATTATCATATGCATCATAGCTTTTCCATTTGATAAAGTCGCTGAAAGCTTCCTCTGAGGTCAAATCCACATACTCATTCTTTTCATTGACTGTATGACTGGCTATGTATGGCTTTTCCTCTGCACAATCCCAAATCCCTGCATCTGTGGTTACACCACAGGATGTGGAATAATAGTAAGCATCAATCACGCTGTCCCCATACACTGCCACCTGCCCACAGGTTTCCTTCACTGCTCTGACCGTATTTTCCGTCGCAGCCACATTATGATATACCTGATAACTGACGCTGTCATCCACATGAGCACCATACTGGGCACAGCCATTGTATAAAATCTGGTTATAGGCATAGCTTCTGGCACAGACTGCCTGTACCTTCAACGCTTCCATACTATAACTGCTTGGCATTTCACTGGGCACCACATCATACAAATATTCTTCCAGCAAAAGTTCATTTACCATAATCAATCTGCCATCCACCTTGGAAACCTCAAATTTTCCCCGGTATCCGGTGATCCCACAGTCACGCTGAACGGAAGTTAAAAGAATCCTTCCAGTGCTGTTGACTGGTGTAACATACACTCTGCCTTCCTGCATACATTCACTGTCCGCAGTCAGTGTCAGTCTCTCTCCCGGTTCCAATGTTCTTTCCGTTTCTCCATATTTCACCGTGGTCTCCTCAGTAACTTCCATGGTAATGGTATCATGGAAGATTTCTCCAAAACTGCTGCTTTTAATTAAAACTCGAATATTCTGCATATCCGGAGTTTTTCGAACCAGTGCGGCACACAGTTTTCCATCTCCCACCACAAACTCTGCCAAATCGTATCCAACCACCAAATCCCTTTTTTGACCCATAGAAAGTTCTCCATAGGTCTTATAGATAGCAAAGCTCTCATCATACTTTACCAGTCCATAACCCTCTATTTCCACACCATCCTCCTTTAAGGACAGTACCTTTCCATGAATCAGGTCTTTCTTTAATGCCACATTACAGATTTCTCCCTGGGCAAAAGAAATATCTGCCACTGTCTCGGCGATCTCTTCTCCAAGCAGAACCCCTGTCAGTTCTATGGTTCCTGCCTCTGTAAAAATCTCTAATGTATCATTCCTGCTTTTCTCAATCCACAAATTTTTCACTGTTGTGGTTTCTTCCAGCTCTGTGATTTTAAATACAGCCATACCTTCTGCCATCAGATAAGTAATACTGCGATACTTTTCTGCCAGCATGTCCAGGCCTTCATAGGAAATCAATCCTTTATCCGTAAACACTTGATTATCCTGTCCCTGAACCGCTCCAATTACTGTATAGTTTTCTTCATAAATCTGCTCTGTCATACCTAAATTATTTACACATGCCTTATAAATCTCAATCCACTCTGCCTCTGTCAGCTTCTTCTTATCTCCTTTCCCCTTAATGGGATAAGTGGATGGTGTATTGCAAAGCTTTGCATAAATTTCTCTTCCTTCACCAACTGTCACATAATCCCCATCAGAAATATATTCTGAGAAATCCTCCGCCGAAAGATAGCCCAATAGTCGAAACGCATCTGCTGCCGTAATTTTTTTTCCGCCTTTCTCATTGTCTCTGCCAGAATGAACGCCTGCCACTAGCATAATTATCAGCAACAGCATACATACTGCAATGGCAACACACTTTTTACGGATTCGTTCATCTTTCATACTGTTGATATTCACTTTTCAGCCTCCTTGTTGCTTTGTTTCCGCCTTTGTATCTTGTCCATACTATTCATTATATGCTGACAGAACAATTTTATGACAGCAATACACCATAATAATAAATCAAAATCTTAAGGCAGTCTTCCTTTGATATCAAGGAAATATATGGTAATCCTTTTATATGAAAAAATGGGAAGCAATGTGCTTCCCATTTAAAAACCCAAAATGCCGGTTCCTGCACTTCGACGCCTAGCAAAGCTAGGTGGGTAACCGCAACAACTCTTCTGCCTTCCGCTCATATGGCGGCCTGACTTCCAATTTGCAATATAGGAATCCCATAAACGTAAATGTAGGTTCAAAATAGCAGGAGTATCGAACACCTCAGGACTTTTTCTTTAACTTGATTATACCTTAGTGTATGCCTTTTTTCAAGCATTAATTCATGCCATATGCCGGAAACAGAACTTTTCTATATATCTTACAAAAATCAGTGTAAAATCTTTGCGGAAATACCACTTGACAAATGCGTATTCCATTATCTTTTCCTTTTACTGTCCAAAAAAGAAATACACAATAGTAAAAGACCGAGGCACAGAATATTGCTTCTCGGTCTTTTATCCTTTTATAACTGAGGACCTGCTGGCACTAAACTCTTACCTGCCTCATTTCCCTCATATTTTTCAAAGTTTTTAATAAATCTCTGTGCCAAATCTTTGGCCTTTGCTTCCCATTCTGAAGCATCTGCATATGTATCACGAGGATCCAAAATATTTGAATCCACACCAGGAAGTTCAGTCGGAACTTCAAAATTAAAATAAGGAATCTTCTTAGTAGGTGCATTTAAAATTCCGCCATTTAAAATAGCATCAATGATACCACGGGTATCTTTAATGGTAATACGTTTACCTGTACCATTCCATCCTGTATTTACAAGGTATGCCTTAGCACCATTCTGCTTCATCTTCTTCACAAGCTCTTCACCGTATTTTGTCGGGTGCAGTTCCAAGAATGCCTGTCCGAAGCAAGCTGAGAAAGTAGGCGTAGGTTCTGTAATACCACGCTCTGTACCGGCAAGTTTAGCCGTGAAACCTGATAGGAAATAATATTCTGTCTGTTCAGGTGTCAGAATAGATACTGGAGGCAGTACACCAAACGCATCTGCTGACAAAAAGATTACATTCTTAGCTGCAGGTGCAGAGGATACCGGACGAACAATATTTTCAATATGGTTAATCGGATAAGATACACGAGTATTTTCTGTTACACTTTTATCTTTAAAGTCAATCTTGCCTTCTGCATCCAATGTTACATTTTCAAGAAGTGCATCACGTCTGATTGCATTGTAAATATCCGGCTCTGAATCCTTATCAAGATCAATAACCTTTGCATAACAGCCGCCCTCAAAATTAAATACACCATTATCGTCCCAGCCATGCTCGTCATCACCAATGAGCAGACGCTTAGGATCTGTGGAAAGCGTTGTCTTACCTGTACCGGAAAGTCCGAAGAAAATTGCCGTATTTTCACCATTCATGTCTGTGTTTGCAGAACAATGCATGGAAGCAATGCCTTTCAATGGAAGGTAATAATTCATCATAGAGAACATACCTTTCTTCATTTCCCCACCATACCATGTATTGGCAATAACCTGCTCACGACTTGTAATATTGAACATAACTGCTGTTTCTGAGTTAAGACCTAATTCTTTATAATTTTCCACCTTCGCCTTAGATGCGTTGTAAACAACAAAATCCGGTTCAAAATTTTCAAGTTCCTCATCCGTAGGCTGAATAAACATATTCTTAACAAAATGAGCCTGCCAAGCTACTTCCATAATGAAACGGATTCCCATACGTGTATCCTTGTTTGCACCACAGAACGCATCTACTACAAAAAGTTTCTTATTGGAAAGCTCTTTTAATGCCAGTTCCTTTACTGCCTTCCATGCTTCCTCTGTCGCCGGATGGTTGTCATTCTTGTATTCATCAGAAGTCCACCACACTGTATCTTTTGAGTTTTCGTCCATCACAATATACTTATCTTTTGGTGAACGACCTGTATAGATACCAGTCATTACATTCACTGCCCCAAGTTCACTTACCTGTCCCTTTTCATAACCGGTCAAATCAGCTTTTGTTTCTTCTTCGAACAGCAGCTCATAGGAAGGATTATAAACAACTTCCGTAGTTCCGGTAATGCCATATTTACTTAAATTAATTTCTGCCATCATACCTAACCTCTTTCTTTTTTAATATTCGTTTGAAAATACAAATACTTTGTATTTTCCTGCATAATAAACACTCCGCTTTCCGCAATTATTTGTTTTATTACCTATGGCAGCCATATAGATTATCATCACTTTGTTGTTGGAAATTTGTGTATCATATTATCCAACTCCCGATGCTCTGCTGCCTGTAAGCAGAAAATTTGGATGTTTCTATGAACACTCATGATTATCGCATTTTTTTTTAATTTTGTCAATAATCCATAACATTTTTTCATTACTTTTGCATGAATTTCACCAAAAATGGTACATATAATTTCATTTCTTTAAGGGTTTTGTATATTCTCTCAGCCAAATTTGTTCCTCTTTCGTCATATATGGAGAAATTTTCTCATATACCTGCTGTTGATATTGATTTAACAGTTCCACATCTCCTACTTCCATATAGGCGGTATCCACTGCCTCAGGCTCTATGGGCACAAAAGTCAGGCACTCAAATTTTAAAAACTGCCCCCACAGATTCTTTTCATCTTTTACACAAAGCAATTCGTTTTCAATGCGGATGCCGTATGCATTTTCAAAATACACTCCCGGCTCGTCAGTGGTAATCATACCCGGCTCCAATGGTACTTCCTCCAAGCCCTTTCTCTGTACCCAGCGGATCCCATTTGGTCCCTCATGCACATTGAGTATATGTCCCACTCCATGACCTGTGCCACATCGGTAATCCACACCATGTTCCCACAGCGGACCTCGTGCCAGAATATCCAGATTTCTTCCGGTACAGCCCTCTAAAAATTTTGCATTCATCAAACGCAGCATTCCCATCAGAGTAAGGGTATAGTACTTCTTTCTGTCCTCTGACAATTCTCCCAGTGCAATGGTTCTGGTCACATCCGTGGTTCCCTCCCTATACTGACCACCAGAATCCACCAGCAGAAAACCTTTTTTCTCCAACCGTGCTGAATTTTTCTTCGGTGCACTGTAATGCATCATAGCACCATTTTCTTCATAGGCTGAAATGGTCTCAAAACTTAATCCTAAACAGCCTTCTGTGTCTTTTCTCAGCCCATCCAGATATTTCTGTGCCTCATACTCATTGATCCCTGTCCCCGCATGTTTTTTTATATAATGAATAAACCGTGTCACTGCCACACCATCTTTCAGATGTGCTTTTTTTGTATTTTCTATCTCCACCGGATTTTTCACTGCTTTCATTCTGGTGGAAGGATTCATCTCAAATATCAGCCTTGCCCCCTCCAAGCCATCATACAAACGATAATTTATGCTTTTTTTATCCAACAGTACAGCCTTGCCCTGACTAAACTGCTTTATTTCTTCATAAATATTGTCATATTCTCTGTATTGAATATGCTGTTCTTTCAGATACTTCTGTAATTCTTCTCCCACAGCCTGTCTCTGCACATACAAATATGCCTCTTCCTCTGTAATCACTGCATAGGACAAAAACACCGGATTATATTCCACATCACTGCCTCGCAGATTAAATATCCAGGCAATGTCATCTAAGGAAGCAATGATATGCATGTCCGCCCCCACCTCTTTTATCCTTTTTCGAATGCACATCAGCTTATTTTCTGTACTTTCACCAGTCTGCCCATGGTCCAGCGGATAAATTTCATTGGCAGATCTTTCCGGACGGTTTTGCCAAAGCTCTCCTGCCAAATCCTTGTCTGCCCTGATATTCTCTTTGGACAAACCAGTATTTTTCAAAAATTCTTCCACAAAATGGGCAGAAACTACTCTTCCGTCAAAGCCCATCACAGGATGGCTTTTCATATATACTTGTGCGTATTCCTCCTCTGTGGGAATATTGTCTTCTCCACATCGAAACAAATGAATTCCACTGTCCTTCAGTTCCCGTTCCGCCTGTATATGATATCTGCCATCTGTGAACAGGCATGCCTCTTCCTTAGTGACAATCAGACTGCCTGCGGAGCCGGTAAAACCGCTTAAAAATTCCCGGCACTTAAAATAGTGCCCCACATATTCTGACTGATGAAAGTCTGCTGTTGGTATCAGATATAAATCGATGCCTTCTCTTTTCATAAGCTTACGCAGTCTGTCTATCCTCTCTCGAATCATTTCCTAAAACCTCCATATCTCTGCTGACTTCTTAATAAACTTTTTGAAACTGCCATCCTGCATAAGCGTTTGGTAACATTTTCCATAACCTTTGCTTCAGAACAGCTTGTCTTGTTCTATTATATACCATTGATTTTTTCTTGAGAACAAAATTTTATTACATTTATCACTAAATTATAAACTTTTTTTGTTTGTTTTTATTGAAACAGTATAAAATATATTGTAAAATGTAATTAGCTTATTGTGGGTGTTATACATAATATAAGATAACACCCAGATACAAGGAGGAAATATTATGACTTTAAAAAACATCAAAATCTTAATTTGTGATGACTCCATTCTGGCAAGAAAAAAATTAAAAGACTTTTTGGCACTGCTTGGATGCACACAAGTTATTGAGGCTTCTGATGGACAGGCTGCCATAGACAAATACAAGAACGAAAATCCGGATATCGTATTTTTAGATATTGTTATGCCCTTAAAGGATGGTATTAGTGCAGTAAAAGAAATCATTGCATACGATCCTGCTGCTTATATTTGTATGACATCTTCTGTGGGTACACAAGAGAATTTAAAAGAGGCACTGAAAAGTGGTGCTTCCGATTTTATCCAGAAACCATTGAACAATGATATGATAATTAAAGTCATTGAAAATAAAGTTAAAGGGGGAAACTAAATGTTTTCACAATTCTTTGGTAATTATTTACTAAATCAAAAACTTGTGACACCACAGCAACTGGCAGACGGCATTCAGGAAGTTCAAAAAATCCACAAAAGAATCGGTGCGTTGGCTATTCGTTATGGATATCTCACAAAAGAACAGGTGGAACAAGTACATATTATGCAGGCGGAAAAGGACAAGCGTTTTGGGGAACTGGTTGTGGAAGCCGGCTATATGAGTTCTGAGGAAATGGAGAAACTGTTATCACTTCAAAAAAACGATTATGAAGTTCTCTGCAAGGTATTAACCGACAATGGGATTATCTCCAAAGCAGACTGCTATCATGCCTTGGATGATTTTATTGCAAAATATAAATTGCAGGATATTGATAAGCTTTCCTTATTGCAAACCACTAAAATTAATATTTTAATCAATGATTTCTTTGATTTAACCGGCTTAGAGGAGCCTAAAATTTTCATGAAATATCTGACTCTTTTGTTTAATAACATCACAAGATTTATCGGAACGGACTTTACTCCATATAAGGAATTTCTCATGAAAGAGCCAACCGAACAAAAGTTCTTTTCTCAAAAAATCAATGGTAAGTTCTCTGCTCATTCTGCCTGTTATGCCTCCAAAGAAACTTTAATTGCCATGGCATGCCGTTATGCGGAGGAAGAATTTACTGAATTTGATGAGTATGTACAGGCTTCTATCTGCGATTTTCTAAATCTTCACAATGGTGTGTTTACGGTAAACATGTCCAACGAAATGCAGATGGAATTAAATCTTGAACCGCCACTGGAAGACAACTGTGAAATCGATTTTTCAAAAACAGCCTATTGTGTACCGATAAGTTTCCCCTTTGGAACTGTTCATTTTGTAATTGCCAATGCATAAAAATATCCCCTGAGTTTTTCACTTAGGGGATATTTTTTTATGTTTCTGACTGTCAAGCTGTAATTAAATTCCTAAAAATTTCTTTACCACATCTTTCATTTTATCTACTTCACAAACAGTATCATGTACCACTTCTGCAGAACGAATTTCCTTAATGGCATTGGGTTCCGGAACTTTTGAAAGCTTGGTCAATTCATCAATTAAATCAAAATCTTCCATTTCCTGATATTTTGCATCAATGGCAGACATAACGGAACGTGCAAACTTATATGGACTTGCTGTGCTGGCAATCACCGTCTTCTTGGTATCACCTGTTTCTGCCTTATACTTCTTATATACTTTGGCAGCCACAGCAGTATGCGTATCTAATACATATTCCGCAGCCTCATACACTTCCTTAATCACATCTGCTGTTTCCTGCTCTGTGGCATAATTTCCATAAAAATCTGCCAACTGAACTTTCATTTCCTCAGACACCTCATACTTACCCTCGGACGCCAGAGATGCCATAAATTCCGCATTCTTTTTATCATCATTTCCTGCAATACGATAAATCAATCTCTCAAGATTGCTGGAAATCAAAATATCCATAGATGGGGATGAGGTTAAAATAAAGTCACGGTTCTTGTCATAACAGCCTGTCTGAAAGAAATCATACAATACCTTGTTGTCATTGGATGCACAAATAAGCTTACCAATGGGCACTCCCATATTCTTTGCATAAAATGCAGCCAAAATATTGCCAAAATTCCCCGTTGGCACTACCACATTAATTTCCTCACCATTGGAAATCACACCCTTTGCCACCATCTTGGCATATGCATATACATAGTAAACCACCTGAGGTACCAGACGTCCAATATTGATGGAGTTTGCGGATGAAAACTGAAAACCGGACTGCTCCATAACCGAAGCCAATTCTTTGTCTCCAAAAATTGATTTCACACCGCTCTGAGCATCATCAAAGTTGCCCTGAATTCCCACTACAAAAGTATTATCACCCTTCTGAGTAACCATCTGCTTTTCCTGCACTGCACTGACACCATTCTTTGGATAGAAGACAATGATTCTTGTACCCTTTACATCTGCAAAGCCAGCTAAAGCAGCCTTACCTGTATCTCCTGAGGTTGCTGTTAAGATTACAATCTCATTCTTCACACCATTTTTCTTTGCTGCAGTAGTCATTAAATGCGGCAGAATGGATAATGCCATATCCTTAAATGCAATGGTTGCACCATGGAATAATTCTAAGTAATATGCATCCTCAGCCTGAACCAAAGGTGCAATTTCTGTTGTATCAAATTTTGCATCATATGCTTTGTTGATACAATCCTTTAACTCTTCCTCTGTGAAATCTGTGAAAAACAGCTTCATTACTTCATATGCTGTCTGCTTATAATCCATCTTAGAAAGTTCTTCCATGCTTACATCAAGCTTTGGCAGTGACATTGGCACAAACAAACCTCCATCCTCTGCTAAGCCCTTTAAGATAGCCTTGGAAGCCGTAACAGGTTCTGAGTTACTTCTTGTACTCTTGTATAACAATTCCATCTTCTCTTCATCCTTTTCTCTTATAAACTCTAGGCTCTGCCCGTTACGAGTTAGTATATCATAGATTATCTGATGAAACAAGAGAAAAGATTTCTTATTTTCATTTTCCTATGGAAGGGTATAGAATTCATGCCCTCCACAGGCAAAAAGCCATTTTAAATGGGTGTCAAACCAGCTCATGTTATTTGGATCCGCTTTGGAGCGGGCTGAGAAAAATAGTGCTCCCTGTGAGCTGTCCGCCCCACAAAGTACTGCTTCCACTGCGTCAATAGTATCCTGACTAATTGTAACACTGTCAAATCTGCCATCTGCTGTCGGTGAAAATTGTACTTTGCCGTTGCACCGTTCAAAGACCACCGCCTCTACGGAATCGGGGAACTTCTCATGTGCTACCCTGTTCAAAATTACATTGGCAACCAGCATTTTTCCTTCCTGACTTTCGCCTCCTGCCTCTGCTTCCACAATGCGAAGCAGCACCTGATAATTTCTGTCATCTAAACAGATCACTCTGCCGGATGGCACAGGTGTGGGGGTTGGCATAGGTGTTGGTGTCGGTGTTGCCGTTGGTACCGGTGTCGCAGTCGGTGCCTGTGTTGCTGCCAGGCAGACCGTTGTTGTTTCCTGCTTTCCTGTAAAACTTCTTTGATTTTCCTCTTCCAGAATTTCCAGCATATTTTCGGAGGACACAAGATTTCTCTGCTCTGCCTGCATGGCTGCCACCAGTTCTTCTGCCCCTTCTAATTCTGCCACTGTCACATCAAATTCATTGTTCCGACTGTTTGCTTTTGACTTTTCTGCTTCTTCTGTTTCTTTTAAATGATTAGAATTTTCTGTATCTCCTGCGGAAACACCTATGGTTTCCTCTATCTGCAACGTTTGTTCGTCCTCCGCACCTTCCTCTTCTTTCACTATCATTCCAGAATTGCTTATGGCAAGCATTGCGGTTTTATTCTTTCCGCCGCCTCCAAATTCCTTTGAATTAAATGATATCAGGGCAACCACTGCTGCACCTGTTAGCAGCACTGCACAATTTCGATAGGCTTTCTTGGATATATTACCTATTACCCCGCAGAAGTTCTGAAAGACTACATAAACATCCTGCATATCTCTACCTCGCATTCCTTTCCGTCTCCAAAATCGCTGAGACCAATTTTTGTTCTGCAATGAAAATCCATCACAGCTTTTGCTTAGCGTACCTGAGATACTTGTATAACTATACGAATCCTTGCGGTGTCTGTCAATATGACTTGTTCAATTTTGGGAATTCTTCCCTGAAAAAAAAATTTTTCTAAAATATGCCTATGCATTTGTTATGATTTTTACCGGAAAAGTTTATTTATATTGCCGGTAATATTGTCCTTTCTTTCCAATATCTGTTTGGAAAATTTATTACATATTTTTGTCCAGTTTTTGGAATTTTATTCAAGGGTTCTGCATAAGCACCACTTTTCTCCTTTCAAAATATGTCTGTTTTTGTAGAAAATTCTTCGGATTTATGATATGATAATTTGTAACAATTCAGTCATCAGAAAGGAAAACACTATGCTGCCCGGAGTATTTAAAGCTGTCAAAAAGGACGGAACCATTTATTATCGTTCTTCCTTCACCTGCAACAATAAACATATCAGTCTCGGAAGTTTTCCCTCTGAATGGGAGGCACATACTGCATACATGGAATCAGTAAATATTATGCGTTCTCACTGCCATGTGAAAGATTATTCCCCTGTATATGCCATCTCTTTTGAAAAATATGTAATTCTCATTAATCTCAGGGAAAACGGCATATATTTTAAAACTCCCATTTTTTTAAAGCAAACATATTTCTACTATTACTTTGCACCCAATGACTATCTGATTTTTGATACAGATGATTTGTTTTATTATTCCAGTCACAAAATCATGCGCCGGAAGGGACATCTTTTTGTGGCAGATTATGGAATGCAGGTAAATATTCTGTCCCGCTATGGTATCAAAAATCATGCAGTGGCAGGCAGGGATTATGTGTTTAAAAATGGGGACTTTAGTGATTTCCGATACGAAAATATAGAAGTGATCAACCCCTACTATGGGGTATCCCTGTTTTTTGAGGAGGGACGTGAGCTGTACAAGGCTAAGATACATGTAAATGGGGATTTTTCTATTGGTATTTATTCTTCGGATGTGGAGGCAGCCATTGCCTACAATAAGGCGGTGGATGTACTTCGGAAAAATGGCAGCCACAAAAATTATGCTACCAATTATATTGATGGAATTTCCCCTAGGAAATATGCTGAGATTTATTCAGAAATCAAAATCCCCAAAAGTATTCAGGAATATGAATTGTAAAACTGGTATATCTGCTGCTCTGTGGTATTTCAGCAGAAGCCTGCACTCCTAATGAGGGGCAAAGGATATTCGCAATCCGCTTCCCTGATGAGGTTAAATTAATAAGTCTTTTTTGTATTCCCCCTGTATAGTGGCTCATCTGTCACCGCACAGGGGGAATATTTTTCTTTTTCATAACTATTCAGTACCCTCATAGTTACAAGCAAAGAACCATTGCCTATGGCAATGGTTCTTTGCTTGTTATATCCATTTTTCTTACGGTCTTTTCAATAATTACCGTTCTTCCATAACCGGTTTTAAATCCTCAATTAACTGCTCTGTACGGATTTCGGCACCTTCCGTAGTTAAATGCAAAAAAGAGTTATAAAAATACTTATAATCAAAATAGTAATCTCGATAGTCGGAAATCATAGGACATTCCAATCTCTCTTTCAGTTCCTCCTGCACCTTCACAAAGTCTTCCTCTTTGGGGGTAAATTCTCCCTTACCGATAGGATAACCGGCTACCACCATCAGTGCACCTCGCTCTGTCAGATACTGATTCAGTTCATTTAAACGTTGGATACAAAGGTCATTAATTTCCGGCACCGACTGTTCCTGAAATACAAATGTTCCCTTCTCTCTGGGATATACCACATCTCCGTATTTGTTAAATGCATCTCTGCTGTAACAGGCATCCGTTTCTGCATTGTAATTTTTTGCCGTCTCCTGACTGAGCAATCCCAGCCCCCAGATGACACCTGCCTTTTTCATATAACTTGGCAATGCCATAGCCATGGAAGTTACATCTTCTTTTCCGATAAGTTTCCACAGATATGTGTGATTCTCCAGAGTAATCCATGCCAGCTCCGTATCGTCAATCTTACCATCATCTGCAAAGGTGTGGTGGCAGATAACATAAATATCTCCCTCTGTCACATTCATTTTCGCCATCCTCTCATGAAAGGCATTGTCCAAGCCGCCATGAAGCCCCATATTCACCACGGGCATTCCATAAGCTTCCTCCAGTAAATCGGACTGAAATCCAAAGGATACATTGGAATTTCCAATCAACACTATTTTCGGTTCCTGAAGATTCATCAACCGTTCCGTCTTATCCAACAAAGATGCATTGTAGCCTTCCTCATATTGGGGTGCTATGAATTTGAAAAATAAAAATGCGGCTGAAAACAGCAGTACTGCCATAATACCAAAAAAAAGTAGCACATTTCCAATAAATTTTTTCATACCCGACTGCCTTTCCTAAAATTGAAAATAAATAAATTCCTGCCCGGAAGTCACTGGAATATTGAATATCAAAAACAAAATAAACAGTACATAGATTATCCATCGAAAAACCTTTTTCTTCTTTGCCAATTCTCCCAGCACGTCACCGCTTAAGGAACAATAATCAAACCAAGCCAGCAAAGCTAAACTGGCTGCCATTCCCACAAAGGTCAGTTTATCCAAACCCAGCAGTACAAAGATATTGCCAAAATAAGATGTCACATTACCAATTCCTGCAAACATATGAGTAATCACATAGAACGCATCCCCCAGATTCTCTGCCCGAAAAAATATCCATGCAAAGGTGGCAAACAGAAAGGTCATTGCCACTCTGCCCCACCACAAAGCCTTGCTTTGGTTTTCTTTCTGCCGAGGCAGGCAGAATTTTTCAAATATCTGTGCCAGTCCATGGATTCCGCCCCAAATCACATACGTCCAGTTTGCCCCATGCCAAAGACCACTGACCAGAAAGGTAATCATTAGATTTCTGGCATTTTTCCCTTTGCTCACTCGGTTTCCACCCAGAGGTATGTATACATAATCCCGAAACCAACTGGACAGTGAAATATGCCATCTGCTCCAAAATTCCTTCACAGAAGCAGAGAAATAGGGGCTGTTAAAGTTCTGCATCAAATCCACACCAAAAAGCTTTGCCGTTCCGATGGCAATGTCTGAATAGCCTGCAAAGTCACAGTAAATCTGTACCGAAAACAGAAGTGACACCACCAATAAGGGAAAACCTGTATAACTATACAGATTATCATAGACGGTGTCAATATAAACTGCCAATGTATCTGCCACCACCATTTTCTTAAAAAACCCCCATGCCATCTGCCGCAAACCTGAGGATGCCTTGTAATAATCAAACTTATGTTCTCCTACAATCTGGGGCAGCAAATTTTTTGTCCGCTCAATAGGACCTGCCACTAACTGTGGAAAAAATGCAATAAAGGTAGCATATTTCCCAAAGTGGGGCTCTGCTTTCACATCTCCCCGGTATACATCAATTACATACCCTAAGGTCTGAAAGGTGTAAAAGGAAATTCCCACTGGCAGAAGCAGGTTCAGGGTTACCGGATGCACCTGGAGGGTACACAAATTCAACAGCCCTGCAATGCTTTCACTGGCAAAATTGAAATATTTAAAGAAAAACAAGCAGCCTAAGCTTGCTGCCAAGGTTGCTGTTATTAAAATTTTCTTTTTTTGCTGCTGCTCTGCCCGCTCCAGCCCCAACGCACAGCCGTAGGAGATGACTGTAGTAAATAAAATCAAAGCCACATATTTTACATTCCAGCTCATATAAAAATAGTAGCTTGACACAAACAAAATCACCCAGCGGTATTTATCCGGAATCATCCAGTACAAAATAAATACAATAGGAAGAAAAATAGCAAAGGATAATGAATTGAAAAGCATACACGTCTCCTATCTGGTAAGTTATCATTTTTAAATCTGTGAAAGATTATACCACACCACCGGCTCACCCTGCAAGTACAGATAAATCTATTTTCATACTACTGCTCCCCATAGAGCAGTGACACATCAATTCCGCTGCTGGCAAGAACCTCGCCATCTCTGGTAATAAAAACTGCCTCCACATTCTCCATTTCTTCGATGAGTCTCATCCCCTGTTCACTGCCCATCAAAAGACAGCATGTGCTGAGTGCATCTGCCTCTGTCGAGGAGGTGCCAATAATTGTTACGGATGATACATCACTGTCAGAGGGTTTTCCGGTGACAGGATCCATAATGTGATGATATATCATGTCCTCCAGTTTAAAATACCGCTGGTAAATACCGGAAGTTACCATGGTCTTATCTTGAAGTTTCACACTTCCAATCACCTGTCCTGCCTCTGCAAAAGGCTCTTGAATGCCAATATTCCAAGCACTGCCGTCTTTCTTACTTCCAATCACCACAATATTCCCGCCCAAATCAATTTTGGCACTGGTAATCCCTCGCTTTAATAAAAATTCTTTTAATTTATCCCCTATATACCCCTTGGCAATACCGCCCAAATCTATCTCAGCCTGAGGATTGGACAAACGCACCTTATCATTTTCCACCTGCACCATATGATAATCCACCAGCTTTAAGGCACGGTCAATTTCCTGAGCCTTTGGCACAATACCGTCATTGTCAGTTACATGCCACAGCTCACTGACAGGTGCTATGGTGATGTCAAATGCTCCTTGAGACAGCTCACTGTAATTCAATGCCTGTGTAATCAAAGCTGCCGTCTCCTCCGATACCTGCACCCACTGCCCTTTTGCATGATTAATTCGGTAAATATCACTGTTGTCTATATTTTTACTCAGTTTCTTTTCGTACTCCTCACACAGGATAAGACAGTCGTTTACGACTGTCTTATCTGCTGTGTCATATACATGAATGGAAATGAGGGTATCGAAATAAATTCCCGATTGGCTGTAATCACTTTTTACCTGACAGCCTGTGAAAACAGCCGCCAAAAGCAGAAGAAACAGCACTCTCCACGTTCTCTTCATCCAGTCATGTTCCTTTCTGATGATGCAAACACATGTCATGCCTACAAAATAATCTTTTTGGGACACTTCTCTGCACATTTTCCGCAATTATTACATTTTTCCGGATCAATATGAGCCACATTATCAACCACGGTAATCGCACCTGTCTCACAGATCTTCTCACACAATTTGCAGCCAATACAGCCCACAGAACAGCCCTTCATCACATCCACTCCTCTGTCTTTGGAACTGCACTGCACAAGATGGCTGCTGTCCTTCGGTACCAATTCAATCAGATTCTTTGGACATTCTGCAATACATTTCTTACAAGCCTTACATCTGTCAGAATCCACCTTTGCCACACCATCTACAATGTGAATGGCATCAAAGGGACATACTTTTACACAGGAGCCAAATCCCAAACATCCATAATTGCAGGTTTTGGGACCTCCGTTTGGAACAAAGGAAAGCATTTTGCAGTCCTCTACCCCATAGTATTGATAATCCTGCTTTGTTTTATCACAGGTACCTGCACACTTCACAAAAGCAGTCATGGGCTTGCTTTCCTTGGCAGAAATTCCCATAATTTCACCAATTTTCTTGGCACAAGCGTCACCGCCCACCGGGCAGGCAGACACCTCCGCTTTTCCCTTGGCGATGGCTGCTGCCAGTCCATCACAGCCTGCATAGCCACAGCCGCCGCAGTTATTGCCCGGCAGTTCTGCCCGCACTGCCACTTCTTTTTCATCAACCTCCACCTTGAACTTTTCTCCGGCAGCTCCAAGGAAGAGCCCCAGCAGCAAACCGATGACTGCAATCACCAATGCCGCTATTATAATTCCAGTGATACTCATAGCACTCTCCTCCTATATTAAGCCTGAAAATCCAAAGAATGCAATCGCCATCAAACCTGCGGTAATCAGTACAATGGGCATTCCCTTAAAAGATTCCGGTACATCATTGTATTCCATCCGTTCTCTCAGACCTGCCAAAATTACGATGGAAATGGTAAAACCTAAGGCAGTGGCAAAGCCATTGACCACGCTCTGTAAAAGATTGTATTCCTTCTGTACATTGGTGATTGCCACACCCAGTACTGCACAGTTGGTGGTGATCAAGGGAAGAAACACACCAAGAGATTGGTACAGACCCGGCATGGATTTCTTTAAGAACATCTCCACAAACTGCACTAGGGCTGCGATCACCAGAATAAATACAATGGTTCTCAGATAGGTTAAATTGGTCTTTTCCAAAATAAACGTATAAATCAGACTGGTGATCGCTGATGATAAGGTAATGACAAAGATAATGGCCCCCCCCATACCCGCTGCTGTCTCAATCTTTTTGGATACACCTAAAAACGGACAAAGACCAAGAAACTGACTTAATACAACATTATTCACAAGAGCTGCACCAATGGCAATTATAATTAACTCCTTCATTTACTTCGCCTCCTCCTGAATTTTTCCGCTGCATCCGGTGTTGGTGCAGCCCAAACATCCTTCTCCGCATCGGCTTACAATGGCAGCTTTTCCCTTTTTCTTTCTCATACGATTCTGCAATGCTGTCAAAAGTGCCAGCACAAAGAAGGCACCTGGTGCCAAAACAAAAATGGTAACACCTTCATAGGAGGACGGCAGTATTTGCAAACCAAAGAGCTGTCCTGCACCAAGGATCTCCCTCACCATACCGATACTGGTGAGTCCCAAGGTAAATCCCAGTCCCATACCGATTCCGTCAAATACCGATTCCGCTGGTTTATTCTTAGAAGCATAGGATTCCGCACGTCCTAAAATAATACAATTTACCACAATCAGCGGAATATAAATGCCAAGTGCAGAATACAAGGATGGAAGAAAGCCCTCCAACAACAGCTCAACTACGGTTACAAAGCTGGCAATAATAACAATATATGCAGGTATTCTCACCTTATCCGGAATTACCTTACGCAACAGTGAAATAATTAGGTTAGACATTACTAATACCACTGTGGTAGTCAATCCCATGCCCAAGCCATTCATGGCAGATGTGGTAACTGCCAAAGTGGGACACATACCAAGCATCAGAACAAAGGTAGGATTTTCTTTAATCAAACCGTTCCACAAACGTTCCATATACTTATTCATTTGCCTTCCCTCCCTGTGCCTTAAAATATTCTAAGCCTGCATTGACACCATTCGTTACTGCATTGGTGGTAATGGTGGCACCGCTGATGGCATCAACCTCATTGTCCGCAGCAGCACCTGACTTGGTATACACAAACTGTTCTACCTTTTTGCCTGCATACTGGGACTTAAAGTCCTCCTCCGCTGCTTTCATTCCAAGTCCTGCCGTTTCACTGATGGACAACATCTCAATTCCCATCACTGTTCCGTCACTTGAAATTCCCATGGTAAAAGTAATATCTCCGCCATAACCTTCACCGGTAACAATGGTGTACACATATCCAACCTCATTGCCCGTTCCATCCAATCCCTTTGCAGCTCCAGTGATTTCCTGAGCACTGTAACCCGCCTCCGCCGGAATATCCACACCATCACTTCCTGCTATGGAAAGTTCTTCAAAACTCTCTGCTTCCGGCAGAACCTCTTGATATGCCGCCTGTTTGGTCAGTTCCTGCTGTTTTGCAATGGGTTCTTTGGTAATCTCATAGACACTGCCCAGTACGGTTCCGGAAATGGCAGTAATGGCAGTTAAAATCAACGCATCTTTTACTATCTTATTCATTTGCCTTTACCTCCTTTTTGTCCGGTCCAAAAGGTTTTGGCATGGTCACTCTCTCAATTAAAGGCACCAGCATATTACAGAAAATAATGGCATAGGACACACCCTCTGCACTGCCGCCAAAAAGCCGGAATATACCAGTAAGTATACCTAAGAGAATGCCAAAGACAATCTGTCCCTTTGCTGTAATTGGCGAGGTTACATAATCTGTTGCCATAAAGAATGCACCAAGCATCAGACCACCGCCTGCTAAATGTGACACAATATAAGTTATGTCAAAGCCATGACCTCCAAAGATCGTGATAAAAGCCACAAAGCTCAGTATATAGCTGGCAGGAATTTTTAAATCTATCACTCCCATAATCAAAAGAAATGATGCTCCTGCCAATAAAGCGATGGCACTGGTTTCCCCAATGGTACCCGGGGTACAGCCGATGACCATATCCAAGATATTTACACTCTCGCCACTCTTTAACAATGCCAGCGGTGTGGCAGTAGAAACACCGTCATATGTAAAATTGGTCATTCTTCCTGTAAAAGAAATCAGCAAAAAGCATCTTGCTGCCAGGGCAGGGTTCATAAAATTTTGTCCGAGACCTCCAAAAATCTGTTTCACCACAATAATAGCAAACACACTTCCAAGAGCACTCATCCACCATGTTGCACTTGGGGGCAGGTTCAATGCCAGCAAAAGTCCTGTGAGGGCAGCACTGCAATCATTGACGGTTACCTTTTTATGCATTAATTTCTCATAGATAAACTCTGAGCCCACCGATAAACCCACACAAACCACAATATTCATCAACGCACTGACTCCAAAATTATATATTCCAAACATTGTGGCAGGCATCAGTGAAAAAATCACCATAAACATAATATGGGATGTGGTTGTCTTATGTCTGATATGGGGCGATGATGATACATGTTTTAAATCGCTCACAATTTTCACCTCTTTCCTTATTTTTTACGGCTCGCAAGAACCATTTTTCTCATAGATTTAATAGACTGTGTCAGAGGACGCTTTGCGGGACAGATAAAACTGCAGCAGCCGCATTCACAGCATTCCATTCCATTGTTCTTTAAAAATTTATCTCTATCAGAATGTTGTGCATAATCTGCCAATCGTGCAGGAACCACACGCCCCGGACATACCTCAACACACTTGCCGCAGTTGATGCAGGCAGTAGGCTCATACTTTGCCACTTCATCCTCTGTGAGACAAAGAAGTGCAGAAGAAGTCTTGGTAACTGGTATATGAAGATCAAAGATACCAAAGCCCATCATTGGACCACCGGAAATGATCTTTGCAGGCTCTTTTTTAAAGCCTCCTGCCTCCTCAATCAGCTCTGCATAGTCGGTGCCCACCCTTACAATGAAATTTCTTGGGTCTGCCACTGCATTGCCGGTAACTGTTACAATACGATGCATCAAAGGTTTCCCTTCGGTGACTGCATGATAGACAGCCACAACCGTATCCACATTATTTACCACACAGCCCGCATCCGCCGGAAGCATTTTCGAATTAATTTTTCTGCCTGTGGAGGCAAAAATAAGCTGACGTTCTGCACCTTGAGGATACTTGGTCTTTAATGCCTTCACCGTAATACGCTTTTCTTTCTCTGTCAGCTTTTCCAACAGCTCTATACAATCCCTTTTATTGTCCTCCACTGCCAAGATTCCCTGTGCGTTGTCAAAAAGCTGCAGAATAATTTTCAACCCCTCCACCAGCTTTTCCGGCTCCTCCAACATTCTCCGGTAATCGGAAGTAAGATAGGGTTCACATTCCGCACAGTTGGCAATGACATATTCAATCTTATTTGGCTCTTTGGGAGAAAGCTTCACATGAGTTGGAAATCCTGCACCACCCATACCTACAATACCAGCTTCTTTTATAATATCTCGAATTTCATCCTTGGTCAGTTCCGTATACGGTTTGTGTTTTAGATACGAGGCGGCTTCGTATAATCCGTCATTTTCAATGACGATAGACATTACATTATCACCTACTGCCACTCTTCTGGGTTCGATTGCTTTTACCGTACCAGATACGCTGGCATAAATAGGTGCTGACACAAAACCAGCTGCCTCTGCAATCTTCTGTCCTTCCAGCACCCGCTGCCCTTTTTCTACCACAGGCACTGCTGGTACTCCAATATGCTGGGATAATGGATAGACTAAATCACCCTTGGGAAAAATTGCCTTCATAGGTTTATCCTTAGAGAGATTCTTTCCGTCATTTGGGTGAATACCACCTTTAAATGTTGACAATCCCATACTCTAACCTTCTTTCTCTGTTTTTCTCCTTCTATTTTCATAGGCATTCTCTATTTTACTATTTTTTTAAGAAAAATACCACATTTGTTGGCAAAAAAACTATAATTTTATGCAAATTTGTTTTATACTAATACTTACAGCATATTTTTACATTTATATTACATTTTTTAACTTTTTTCTTTCATAGATTGATACAAGGAGGTTTTCTCGTGGAAGTGATTACCCAAAATTGTACTGCTACCATTCCCCATTCCCTGAAGGAGCATTTTCCCTTAGGGGAAACTTTAATTTTTGATATTGAAACCACAGGCTTTTCTGCCTGCAATTCCCAATTATACCTAATTGGCTGCATATACTTTGAAGAAGAATCTCCAAAGATACGTCAATGGTTTGCGGAAACTCCAGCGGATGAATCGTTGCTTATAACCGAATTTTTTCATTTTATAGAGAATTACCATTATCTGCTGCATTATAATGGCAGCGGCTTTGATATCCCCTACTTAACACAGAAGGCGGAATTTTTAGAGCTAAAGGGCTCCTTTTTACACATGCAAAGCATTGATTTATATAAAATCCTTTCTCCTTTTAGGACATTACTAAAATTAGAAAATATAAAGCAAAAAACGGTGGAAAACTATTTAGGAATTACTCGTGAGGATTTGTACCAGGGCGGTGAATTAATCCATATCTATCACCAGTATCTGAAATCCCCTAGTGAGGAAAATCACAACCTCCTGCTGCTCCATAACCATGATGATATTTGTGGACTCTTGCTGCTTACGCCCCTTCTCGCCTTTATAGATATCACCAAAGAGCAATTACAATTTATCGGTGTGGAGCTTTGCGACTATCCGTCCTTCGAAGGTATCACAAAAAAGGAGGCCTATCTTTCTTTTTCCCTTCCTTCCCCCCTTCCGAAACCAGTCAGTTTTGCCAGGGAAGGTTTTTATCTCTCCATGCAAGGCACTAGAGGCAGACTTCGAATTCCAGCCTATATGGGGGAATTGAAATTTTTTTATGAAGATTACAAAAATTATTACTATCTTCCTTTGGAAGATACTGCTATTCATAAAAGTGTGGCAGAATATGTGGATAAGGATTATCGTCAAAGGGCGAAAGCAAATAATTGTTACAACCGTAAATCCAGTGTTTTTTTGCCCCAGTTCAGCAGGAAAATCTCCCCTTGCTTTCAAAAAGATTATAAAGATAAAAATTTCTATTTTGAAGCAAGTACTGAAAATTTAGAACATACTATGGTAATGAAGGAATATCTCTGGGATATTCTCTCCTTCCTTATGAAAAATAACATCCCCAAAAAACTCGGAAATAACTCACCAACGTAAAAAACTGCCAACAAAATGCGGCAGTTTTTTACATTAAATTTTCCCAAATCTAATTTGATTTCTGATAGAAAAATGACTTATATCTGTCAAAATTTAATTCCTTGTAATTCATAATCTGTTCGGTACTTCCGATAAACAACAAACCTCTACTGCATAAAGAATCATTGAACTTCTTATAAATCATCTGCTTCGCCTCTTCCGTAAAGTATATGAGAACATTTCGGCATACAATCATGTGACAATCCGATAGATATTGCTCCTTTAACAGATTATGCTGTCTAAATTCCACTCTGTTTTTTATCTCTTGAGAAATCTGATAAGACATTCCAATTTTTGTAAAATATTTTTCTTTTAAATCCCTGGGCACTGCAGAAATACTCTTCTCGTTATACAATCCCACCTTTGCCTTGGCAATCACCTGCTTGTCGATATCCGTAGCAATGATTTTGATATTGCTCAAAGGCAAATGTTTCGACAATGCCATAACTAAGGAATAAGGCTCATCCCCCGTAGAACAAGCTGCACTCCAGATTTTCAGATTCTTACCATAGGCTTTGATCAATCCTGGAAACACATCTTTGTCTAAAATTTCCCACTGTTCCGGATTTCGATAAAACTCCGATACATTGATTGTCAAATAATTCACAAAACCTTCAAACAATTCCTTATCCTTCTGAATTGCTTTCACATAGTCATCATAACCCACAATATTATTCTTCGCAATCAGTGTATCAATTCTACGCTTCATCTGCTTTTCCTTATATGCATTCAAGTCGATTTTCGTAAGGTCATACACGCTTTTCTTGAAACCTTCGTAATCCATTGCCATATAAAAATCCCCTTTACTTTGCCAAAATTTGAAAAAGCGAAACAGCTGCTGCCGCCTCGCTTTCTCCAGCAGTTACTATTCTTCTGTGGTTTCCTCTGCTGGTGCTGCTTCCTGCTCAAGCACCTTCATGCTTAAGCTGATTTTCTTATCTGCTTCGTTGAAGTCAACAACCTTAGCTTCCACTTCTTGTCCTATTTTCAAAATATCAGACGGTTTTTCCACATGAATTCTCGAAATCTGGGAAACATGCAGTAAAGCATCTACACCAGCCTCCAATTCAATAAAGGCACCAAAATCTGTCATTCTTGCAACTTTACCCTTTACCACTGTTCCGGCTGCATATTTCTCTGCTGCATTGTTCCATGGGTTTGCATCTGCAAATTTCATGGAAAGTGCAATCTTATCACCGGCAATATCTTTGATTAATACCTTAACTTCTTCGCCAACCTTAAATACCTTCTTAGGATTCTCCACTCTTCCCCAAGACATTTCTGAAATGTGAAGTAATCCGTCTGCACCACCTAAATCAATAAAGGCACCAAAGTCAGTGACATTTTTCACTACACCATTTACCGTATCGCCCACAGATATTCTTGCAAATAGCTCTTTCTGCTTTTCTGCCTTTTCCGCAACGATAAGCTGCTTACGGTCACCGATAATTCTTCTTCTCTTAGGATTGAACTCACTGATCACAAATTCAATCTCCTGATCCGCATACTTCTCTAAATTTTTTTCATAAGTATCTGAAACTAAGCTTGCAGGAATAAATACTCTTGCTTCATCTACAACAACACTTAAGCCGCCCTCTAATACCTGTGCAACCTTTGCTTTCAACACTTCCTTATTGTTAAAAGCTTCTTCCAGTCTTTCATTTGCCTTGTCAGCAGCAAGACGCTTGTAAGTTAAAAGCACCTGACCTTCTCCATCATTTACCTTTAACACCTTAGCTTCCATCTTCTCGCCAACCTGTACCATTGTGGTTAAGTCAACGTTTGGTGCATTTGTGTACTCATTTCTTGTAATAATACCATCTGACTTGTAACCTATATTTAAGATGATTTCATCTTCCTTTACGCTTATTACAGTACCCTCCACCTTGTCGCCATTTTTAATTGTTTTTAATGACTCCTCTAACATTTCTTCAAAACTTAATTCTGACATTTAAATTGAACCTCCTCAATAATATTCTTTGGGGTGGATGCCCCTGCGGTAATACCTACGCTGTGAACTGTCTTTAGTCTGTCAAAATCTAAATCAACAAGTGTCTGTATATAGTAAGTATTTTCACATTCTTTTTTACATATTTCAAATAGCTTTTGCGTATTGGAACTGTGTCTGCCGCCAATCACTATCATGGCATCCACCTCCTGCGCAATCTTCTGTGCCTCCTGCTGGCGTTCCTCTGTTGCGTTGCAAATAGTATTTAAAACAATTATATCATAACCCTTTTTTGAAATAATTTCAACTAATTCTTGAAATTTATTGTAATTAAATGTCGTTTGGGATACGATACATAGCTTTTTTTCGATAAAAACATCGAAATTTTCCGCTTCTTCCACTGTATTGATCACATATGACTGTGTTTTGCACCAGCCACGGATTCCTTCCACCTCCGGATGCTTCTCATTTCCGATAATTAAAATTGTACTGCCCTTTTCACTTTCCTCTTCTACAATCTTATGAATTTTGTGTACAAAAGGGCAAGTGGTATCCACATGTTCTAAATTTTGCTGTTTCAACAGCTCATAAACATCCTTGGACACACCATGAGAACGGATGATCACCGTTCCGTCCTCCACAGATTTTAAATCCTCCGGAGACTCCAAAACCGTAACACCTTTTTCTTCGAGATCCCGCACCACTTCTTCGTTGTGGATAATGGATCCCAGTGTATATATTTTTTTTCCGGTTTTTACCTGTTCATATGCCGTATCTACTGCTCTTTTCACACCAAAGCAAAAACCGGCACTTTTTGCAAGCTTTACCTCCATATGTTATACCCTCTCTTGAAATAGATCTATGATGGTTTTCACTGCCTCATCAATGCTCATATTGGAGGAATCCACCAAAATGGCATCCTCTGCCTGCATCAGCGGAGAATTTTCCCGGTGCATATCCCTGTAATCCCGATCCACAATATCTTTTTCAATGGTTTTCAAATCACAGTCCACCTGTTTTTCCTGCAATTCTTTATAACGGCGCTCTGCTCTGATTCTGGAGCTGGCAGTCAGGTATATCTTTAAAACAGCATCTGGCAGTACTTTGGTGCCGATATCCCTGCCATCCATAATCACATCTGTGGTTTTTGCCAGCTGCTGCTGTAATTCCACCATTTTCACACGCACATTTTGATTCACAGAGGTGGCAGACGCCATATTGCCCACTTCTTCTGTACGGATAAATCCATTGACATTTTCACCGTTGAGCATCACCATCTGTTCGCCATCCTGGTATGAAATGGTAATATCTGCCTGCTGACATGCCTGATTAATTTTCTCGGTTTCCTCTGGACGGATCCCCTGACGGATAAAAAACAAAGCCATGGCACGATACATTGCCCCTGTATCCACATAAATGTAAGACAGCTCCTTGGCAATTTTTTTTGCAATGGTACTTTTTCCTGCACCGGCCGGACCATCGATTGCTATATTATATGACATATTCTCTTCTCCTTATTCTTCTTTGCTGGCGGCTCTGGCGGCTGCCATGGCAGTAGACCATGCAATCTGCAGATTAAAACCGCCGGTTAAGGCATCCACATCCAATACCTCACCTGCAAAATATAAATTTTTCACTTTCTTAGACTCCATGGTAGAAGGATTGATTTCCTTCACATCCACACCGCCTCTGGTTATGATTGCCTCCTCATACCCGCACACACCGTTGACGGTCATGGTTAAGGACTTCAGGGTATGTAACAGTGCTTTCCGCTCCTTTTTATTGATTTCATTCACCTTTTTCTCCGGTGTGATTCCAGATAAAAGAATCACCACCGGTATCAGTTTTGCAGGAAGAAGACTGCCCAGCACATTTTTAAACTGCTTATTTTTTGCCTGGCTGAAATCTCTCAAAATTCTATCATCCAACTGTTCTGGCAAAAGGGCTGGTTTCAAGTCAATGGATAACGTCAAATTCTCCTTTCTTAAATCCTCCAAAATTACACTGCTGGCACTTAAAATCAAAGGTCCGCTGACACCAAAATGAGTAAACAGCATTTCCCCAAATCCATCGTATATCACCTTACTGCCCTTTTTCACCACTGCATTTATATTTTTCAGGGACAGCCCCTGCAGGGAACATACCCATGGTTCCGCACAAGTAAGGGGTACTAAGGCCGGGGATGTATCTGTGATTTTATGTCCCATGGCCTTAGCAAAAGAAAAACCATCTCCGGTGGAGCCTGTCAGTGGATAGGACAAACCTCCTGTTGCCACAATCACTGCATCTGCCTCTTCTGTTTTTCCATTTTGCAATGTGATGCTGCTAACTTTTCCATTCTTTTGGTTCAACTTTGCCACTGGCTGCTTCCGGAACACCTTTACCTGAAGCCGTTCTAATTCCTGCTCCAAAGCTCCTATCACATCTGAGGAATGGTCAGAAACAGGAAAAACCCTGTTTCCTCTCTCTATCTTGGTCGCCACTCCCAATTCTTCAAAAAAGCCCAGAGCCTCCCAGTTACTAAAATTCTGAAAACTGCTGTACATAAATTTGGGATTTCGCATCACACTCTTTTGCAGCTCCTCCATATCACAGGCATTGGTCAAATTGCATCTGCCTTTTCCTGTGATAAACAGCTTCTTTCCCAGCTTTTCATTTTTCTCATACAAAACGACAGCAGCACCATTTCTGGCACATTCCACCGCTGCCATCATGCCAGCGGCACCACCGCCTATTATGATCACTTTTCTCATATGCCTTTCTCCAGATAGGAATTTTTTATACTCATATTTTCTTCCGCAAAATTGATTTCATCATTGCTATACACTTGATATTCGTCCCAGATTTCTTCCAGCGTTTCCAGCGTATTTACCACCTGGTTCTGCTTTTTCATGCACAGAGCCACCACCATGGCATTGATAACGCTTAAGGGTGCCACCAGCGAATCCACAATGGATGCCATATCACTTCTGGCAATCAAATTACAGGAAGAATACAGATTCATTGGAGAATGAATACTGTCTGTAAGAGTAATCACCTTGGCATTTCTGTTGTTGGCAAACTCCATTGCTTTCAAAGTGCGCACTGAGTATCTTGGAAAGCTGATGCCGATAATGGCATCCTCCTGACTGATTCGTATCATCTGTTCAAAGATCTCACTGGCACTGCTGGTCTGAATCAAATGTACATTATCAAATATCATATTTAGATAAAAACTCAAAAAATTAGCCAACGGCATACAACTGCGAATGCCCAGCACATAGATATGCTTTGCATGTAATAAAATATCTATGGCTGTATCAAAGGCTTTCTTGTCAATATGTTCCAAGGTCAGCTTAATCTTATCTGCATCCGACTGTAAGACAGTGGACAAAATTTCTGACTGGCTGATGCGTCCATAAGCCACTTCCATCCGCTGAATGGAATTCAGCTTATTCCGCACCATCTCTTCCAAGGCTTTCTGAAAATCAGGATAGCCCTGATAGTCCAAAGCAGCCGCAAACCGCACTACGGTAGATTCACTGACACCCACCACACTTCCCAGCTTTGCCGCCGTTAAAAAAGCCGCCTTATCATAATTTTCCCGTATATAATCTGCCAACAGTTTCTGCCCTTTGCTGAATTTCTCATAGCTTTCATTAATTTTTATGAATACTTCATTACTTTTATCAATTTTTTTCTCTGTTGCCATTTCCAATGCTACACCTTCTGTTTCACTATCGATTTGCCAGTTCTTTGGTAATATCTTCCCAACTCACACCCTTTTCTACCATGAGAACCATAACATGATACAGAAAATCAGAAATCTCATATTTGATTTCTTCCGAGTCAGTGTTCTTGGCAGCAATCACAATTTCTGTTGCCTCTTCTCCCACTTTTTTCAAAATCTTATCCATCCCCTGCTGAAACAGATAATTGGTGTAAGAGCCTTCCTTGGGATGCTCCTTTCTGTCCGCAATGACAGAATACACCTGATTTAACACACCCATGGGATTTTTCGCTGTTGCTGCCTTCTCTGTCAAATGATTGAAAAAGCAGCTGTAACTTCCAGTGTGGCAGGCAGCCCCCACCTGAGATACCTTCGCCAGAAGCGTGTCCAAATCACAATCCATGGTAAGGGATTTTACATACTGAAAATGACCCGAAGTCAGTCCTTTTACCCAAATTTCATTGCGGCTGCGGCTAAAGTAAGTCATTCTGCCTGTGGCAATCGTAAGCTTATATGCCTCTTCATTCATATAAGCTAACATTAGGACTTCATTGGTCATATAATCCTGTACAACCACAGGAATCATGCCATCGGAATTCAGTTTAAATTCTGCCCACTCCATGGAACTCTCTAAGATTTCCACAGCAATTCCCTCTGCCTTGCATTTCTTCTTGATACCGGCAAAATCAGTGTCTTTTTGAGAAAGATCTAATGTACTGATTCCCCTTACATTTTTTATCGAAAGTATCTGACAGATATCTGCCTTTTGTTCTTTCCACACAGAAAGCACCGGAGTGGAAAGGTTTTGAGAAAGTTCCTGTAATTCCTCCGGCTTTCCCTGATGAAAATAGATAAGTTCCCCAGCAAATTCTTCTATTATTGCCTTATTATCTGCAATTACTGCCAGATTATCAGCAGATACCGCAATTTTTTCCTTGCCAAAGCGTTTTGACACTTCCTCTGTCAGTGCCTGATTGTCTGCTTTTTTTAAATTGAGGATGGCTTTTTCTGCCCCTGCATATAACAGTTTTTTGATATCCTCTGCACGTTTTACATTGCCGCCGGCAATTACCGGGATCTCCACGGTTCTCACCACTTGTCGCAGCAAACCAATGGCTTTTTCATGGTCTTGGGCAGAATCCGATAAATCAAGTACCAGTAATTCATCCGCCCCGGCATCGGAATAGTATTTTGCCAGTTCCAGTGCATTTTCCCGCTGAAGAAAAATACAGGGAACTAATTTCTTCTTGTCTTTCATTGTCTACTCCTTACAGCATTCCTTTGGTGGAAGGGATATCTTTAATTCTGGCATCATAGGAAATCGCCTCATCCAATGCCTTGGCAAATGCCTTATAAGCAGCTTCGATAATGTGATGATTGTTGCTTCCATGAATCAGCTTCATGTGAATATTCATTCCTGCCGCATAGGAAATAGCATAGAAAAATTCCCGTACCATTTCTGTATCAAAATAGCCCACACGTTCTGCGGTAAAGTCCACATCAAACACGAGATATGGTCTGCCGGAAAGATCAATAGCACATAATAACAGCGTCTCATCCATTGGCAGATATCTCTGCCCGAAACGCTTTATTCCTTTCTTATACCCCAATGCCTTTCGAATGGCAGTTCCCAAAGCGATTCCGGTATCCTCAATGGTATGATGGCAGTCCACAATCAAATCACCTTTCACTCTGCAGGTCAAATCAAATAAACCATGCTTTGCAAAACCCTCCAGCATATGATCAAAAAAACCAATACCGGTTTCAATCTCTGCCTTTCCGCTGCCATCCAAATTCAATTCCAGGAAAATCTCTGTCTCATTGGTTTTCCGCACCACTCTGGTAGCTCTGTCTGTGTTTCTATCGTTTTGTCTGTTTCTGTAATCATTGTTGTATTCCCGGTTCTCCCGATTATAACCTCTGTTATTGTAATTATTACCATAATTATTGTTGTAATTGTTCTCTCGACTATTGTAATTATTATAATTTCGGTTATAACTATAATTTCGGTTGTTATCCCGATTCATCTCCCTGTTTCCATATTCCCTTCCTATGTTTTGATTCTTCTCCTGATTTGCCTCCTGAACTTCCATTACACTTTTTTCCAACATCTTTCTCCAATCCTGCTTATTATCTTCCATATCACTATTCATTTCTTTGCTGCTTTCCGTATTCATCTCTTTTTCAATTTCCTTATTCTTTTCATCATTCATATCGTAGTTTAACTCCCTGCTGTTCTCTTCATTCATTTTTTCTTCTCCATATCTTTCTTATTAATTATGAAACAAATCGTAACTGTTTGTACTTTCACAGTTATTCTTATTTTGTAACTATTCAGTACCTCATAGTTACAAGCAAAGAATCATGTAAAATTGCCTATGGCAATGGTTCTCTGCCTGCTATATCCATTTTTTCTTACGGTCTGTGCAGTAAATGCACAGACCTACTGAACAGTTACCTTATTTTTCAAATCGTATGCGAATTGAATTGGCATGTGCCGTCAACTGCTCGGCTTGTGCAAATTTAATGATATCTTCATGTACTTCTTCCAACGCCTCTCTGGAATAGGAAATAATGCTGGATTTCTTGATAAAATCATCCACACTGAGGGGCGAGAAAAACTTGGCGGTTCCATTGGTGGGCAGTACATGGTTGGGTCCTGCAAAATAGTCTCCCAAGGGCTCTGAACTGTATTCTCCAATAAAAATAGCACCTGCATTGCGAATTTTTGTCATCACATCATAGGGATTCTTTGTCTGAATTTCCAAGTGTTCAGAGGCAATTTCATTGGCGGCTGCAATGGCATCTTCCATAGTATCTGCCACTAAAATATAACCATAATTATCCAAAGATTTCTGGATAATCTCCCTTCTGGAAAGCTCAGCGGTAAACTTCTCTGTTTCTTTAGAAACCTGCTCTGCCAGTTCTCTGCTGGTGGTAATCAGAATCGCTGATGCCATCTCGTCATGTTCTGCCTGAGACAGTAAGTCTGCCGCCACATATCTTGGATTGGCACTTTCATCTGCAATCACAAGAATTTCACTGGGACCTGCAATGGAATCAATACTCACATGTCCATATACTGCCTTTTTTGCCAATGCCACATAAATATTTCCCGGTCCGACAATTTTATCCACCTTGGGCACGCTCTCGGTTCCATAAGCCAGCGCTGCAATGGCCTGAGCTCCTCCCACCTTATATACCTCTGTGGCTCCCGCCTCTGTGGCTGCCACCAAAGTGGTGGCACAGACTTTACCGTCTTTTCCGGGAGGAGTGGTCATGATAATTCTGTCAACGCCTGCCACCTTTGCCGGAACAATGTTCATCAATACAGAAGAAGGATACACTGCCTTTCCTCCAGGCACATACACGCCTGCCTTTTCCAAGGCAGTCACCTTCTGTCCTAAAATCGTTCCCTTGGGTGAAGAGTGAAACCAACTCTGCTGACGCTGCATTTCATGATATTCTTCAATATTCTTTAAGGCTTTTCGAATAATAGCCAGCAGCTCATCACTAACCTGTTCATAAGCTTCCTGAATCTCCTCCTCAGTGACACGAATGGTGGCGGCATCCACCTTCACACCATCAAATTTTTCTGTGTATTCAAAAATAGCCTTATCACCATTTTCTTTTACATTCGCCACAATTTCATTGACCCTCTGTTCAAATTCTCCGTAGCTGTTTGGACTTCTCTTTAATAAATTCTCCAAAATGTTTTTCTTTGTTTCTTCTTCCAGCCTGATAATTTTCATAACAACCTCCTATAAAATTGCTTTCAAATTATTGATAATTTTCGTAATTCGCTCATTCTCCATCTTCATGCTCACCTGATTCACCACCATTCTGGCAGACAGCGGACAAACCTCCTCTAAAACCGTAAGTCCGTTTTCCCGCAGGGTAGTTCCCGTCTCCACAATATCCACAATCACCTCAGACAGCCCCACTATGGGTGCAAGTTCAATGGAACCGTTCAGTTTAATAATCTCCACTGTCTGGTGCTTTTTATTGTAGAAATAATCTTTGGCAATGTTGGGATATTTGGTTGCCACGCGAATCAGCTCATGGTGCTGCAATAATTTCTTTGCCTCCGCAGGTCCGCACACACACATGTTACACTTTCCAAAGCCCAGATCCAAAACCTCATACATCTTTCTGCCTTCTTCTAAAATGGTGTCTTTGCCCACAATACCGATATCCGCTGCACCATACTCCACATAGGTAGGTACATCCGGTCCCTTTGCCAAAAAGAATTTCAGTTTTAACTCCTCATTGACAAAAATCAGCTTTCTGGAATCTTTGTCCTTCATTTCCTCACAGGTAATGCCTATTTTCTCAAACAGTTCCAGAGTAGTTTTTGCCAGACGCCCCTTTCCCAAGGCAAATGTTAAATATCTATCCTTATTTTCCATGATTGCATATTCCCTTTCTACACAAATGCTGTTTTTCCCTGCCGTTCTCTGTTACTGCTCTGTCACCTTGCCCTCAGGGGCAACATGATAGATAGTTCCAAATCCATTCCGCTTTCCATAGGCTATGCAGTCCTCAAGGGTATGATTTTCTTTTCTCATCAGAAGAGCCGCTTTCCTGCCCTCTCCTCTCAATTCCTCTGCCTTTCTCACCGCCTCTTCTGCCCCATCTGCCTCATAGACCAAAAGAATGGCATCCTGTTCTGTATCGATGGCGATCTTTTGTCTGGAAAGTGCCGCTAATAGCTGGTTCACCATCAAGACACAGCCGATGGCAGCCGCATCTTTGCCAAAATGCTTCAGCAGACCATCGTATCGTCCGCCGGTAATCAACGCCTCGCCCACTCCATAAGTGTATGCCTTAAAAATTACACCCGTATAATACTTATATTTGCTCACCATGCCCAAGTCAAAGGTCACATAATCCTCCACACCATAAACCTTTAACGCCGCATAGACTGCCTCCAAACGTTCCAATGCTGCCTTAGACCTTTCATTGCCTGCCATTTCTTTTGCCTTGGCAAGCATGTCAATGGAACCGAAAAACTCCGGTGTCATCTTTAAGCATTCCTTAATATTCCGGGGAATATTATGCTCTGCCAAAAGTTCCTCCACCCCAAAAGGATTCTTATTGGAAATTAACTCTCTCAGTTCATATTCTGTATCTTCCTCCAACTGTGCTGCCTGTGTAAGCCCTTTGAAAAAGTCCATATGGCCAATGCTCACCTGAAATTCCTTTAAGCCTGCTGTCTTTAAACAGCGAATCATCAGGGCTATCATCTCCGCATCCCCATTGACACTGTCATCTCCTATCAGCTCTGCCCCCAACTGGGTCGTCTCCTTCAGCCTGCCCTGAAGGCTCAGATGATTAATAAAGGTATTGCCCATATATCCAAAGCGGATTGGCATATCTTCGTCATGGTAATACTTTGCTGCGGAACGTGCAATGGACGGTGTAAAATCCGGGCGCATTACTAAAGTATTGCCTTCTCTGTCAAAAAATTTAAACAATTCCTTGGAGGCCGTGGTTCCCACCTCTCTGGAAAATACGTCAAAATATTCAAATGTAGGTGTCTCGATTGCCTGATAGCCATACTGTTTCAACACGGAAAATAAACGGTTCTGTAATACCTGCTTTTTCTCACATTCTGTGTTGTAAATGTCTCTCACACCCTCCGGTGTATGTAATAATCTGTTTTCCATGGGTTACATCCTTTCCATCATCTATGTATCTGAGCACAATTCCGTCCAATACTTTAATACGATAAATCGCTAATTCATTAACTTATTATCAAAATAAACTCCCATCATTATATTATGACAAAGCTGGTATGTCAAGGTTTTTCTTCTTATCTGTACCTTATTCACGCATATCCAAATCCCGCTGTATCCCTTCCAAATAAGGCACCAGAATACCGTTTTTCCCCACAATATCATACTCCGGTTCCAATTCCTCCAAGCGAAAACTCTTTCTTCCTCCCTGCTCCATCCGTTCATAAAATTCCTTTAACTTTTGAAACCGCAGGTAATGAAGCTGGTTGATATTAGAATAATACAACAGCAAAAATGCAATTCCTTTCTGTGCTTCAAATTCTTTCATAAACTGATACTGATGACTGTGAATGTTCTGCATGGGAAAGGTACCTGTGGTACATTCCTTAGCGTCAAAGCACACAGGAATCCCCTGTACCACACCAATATAATCTACGGTACTTTTCTGTTCAAAATATGCCATAGTAATGTGCCTTGTATTTTTGTCAATGGAAATGGGGGTGATGGGGGTGGGAACCTTCTGTATCAATGCCAATCCACTTTCCCGGTATTTTTCGTTGGTTCTGTTAATCATCTCTTCTAAGGTGGAGCCTCGCAAGCCCCTGGAACTCCATGTAGCCATTATTTTCCCAACCTTTCCATCCGTCGAAATTCCTCCGGCACCTGTGCCTGAAACTTCTTTCCCGAAAGATAGGACAGTTTTCCCAAAATCTGCGGAAATTCCAGACAATAGGCATGCAGTAGCTGAGATTTGATCCCATGTTGCCTTCGAAAACTCTCATTGACCTTTTCATCTCCATACTTTTGATCACCGATAATAGGATGGGTAATGGAAGCAAGATGTGCTCTGATTTGATGGGTTCGTCCAGTGATCAAAGTTACCTCCAGCAGAGTATAATCCTCTCCCACAAAAATAGGGCAATACTTGGTTTCAATAGGTCTTGCTTCCTTATCTGTGGACCGGGCAAGAATTTTTACCTGATTGTTCTTTTCATCCTTCACTAAAAAGCCTTTCATATGTTCCGGTTTTTCCACCCGTCCAGTCACATAGCATCTGTAATATTTATGTATGGTTCTGTCTTGAAACATTTTCGACAATTCCTGCAAACCTGCCAGAGACTTACCTGCTGCCACCAGACCACTGGTATTTCTGTCAATACGGTTACAGATGGATGGCTTAAAGGTTCGCAATGTGTTCTCGGTCACCTGCCCCTGCTCCATGAGATATTCTAAAATGGCATCATTTAAGGAATAATCCTTCGGCTCTGCCTTTTGCACCAGCATACCGCTTTTTTTGTTTACCAGGAGAATATTTTCATCCTCATAGACTATCTCCAGTGGCTCTCTCTTTTTCTGAGGCTTGACAGCCCCTACTATGGGCTGTTCGTGGAACTTGTCAAAGGTTTCGTCGGATAAATATATTTTTATCACATCTCCCAACCGGGTTTTTTCATTGCCCTCTGCCTTTTTGTCATTTAATGTGATATTTTTTTTCCGCAGCATCTTGTAGAGAAAACTTTTGGGTGCCCTATTCAGATATTTTCCCAAAAGCTTATCTAATCTTTGCCCGGCTTCATTTTCCTTCACATCTATCTGTTTCATCTGCTCTCAATCCTATCCTTTATGATATCTTGACTGTTTTTTACTTTTCTAATATTACAATACTTTTAGATGGAAATTGCCTTGATAACAGCCGCCAGTTCTTGTTCATAGACTTCTTTTCTCTCGCCTGCCAGATTTTTCTGCATTTCCTGAATTCTGTTTATGTATGCCTTTTCCTCTTTATAAATTTTCACTGACACTCCATGAAATCCGTTTTTTTCCAGGGCAGTCTTGATAAATTCTGCCGCATGTTTTTCATCGGTTTTGGTCTTTTCACTGAATCCTACCACCGTCTTGCCTATAATGGTGATATGCAGCAGTTCATGAATTTTATCATAGGCAGTAATTACAATGTCCGACAGACAGGTGGCATTTTCAACCGAAGCCTGAATTTTTTCATAGGTTTCCTCACTTCCCGATGGATAGTGGTAATACAAAATAGCTGTGGTCAACTGTTTTGCTGCTGGAAGAACCGACACTACTGCCACCACAGTAAGCAGATTCCTGCGGGTGCCGGTTGTGGCATAGCCCACAAAGAAAATTGCAAAAGAAAGGGCAAACAGCAGAAGTGTTTTTATGGTCTCCCTTCTTTTCTGGTATACCAGGTAACCATAAGTTCCCTTTTGTATCTTTTTCATTTTACTCTATATCCTTTCCCTTTTTATTCTCGCAAGTAATAAGGAAAATAGCCATGCTTACATGGATATTTGACGAATACCGCAAGGGTCTGATACCTCGCTGCTCCATCCCCATTGCTTGCAGCTGGGTTATTGACTTTTTGAAAACATTTTTAACAGCAAGGAGTTTGGCAGCAATTTTGCTGCCAGACAAATTGCCTGCATAGACAAACCATACACTGAAACTTCCCGTCCCCTTTTTAAGTCCCTGATTGCCTTTTTCACTACTCTTTTGGGGTCAGCCAAAAAGAACTTTTTATAAGCAGCCATAGTTTCAAATTCTTCTGCCACCTGAAAAAACTCTGTTTTCACCGGTCCCGGACACACTGCCATTACATGGATGTTTTGTTGCTTTAATTCCCAATACAAAGCCCTTGAAAAACTCAACACATAGGATTTGCTTGCCGCATACACTCCAAAACCTGCCTGCGGCAAGAAAGCAGCGGAGGATGCCAGATTAACAATTTTACTTTTTGATTTCATATAAGGCAGGGTATCATAGGTAATTTTTGTCAACACATGACAATTTAGCTGAATCATTGAGAGATTTCCTTCTCTGCTGATTTTTGAAAAATTTCCGATTTTCCCCAATCCTGCACCATTGACCAGAATTCCCACTTTTGGTTTTTCTTTCTGCAAGGCATCAAGATAGCTCTGGTATTCCTGAGGTTTTTGCAGGTCTATGGAAAAAATGCGAAGGGGCACACTGCTTTCTGACTGCAGCTTTTCCAGCCGTTGTCTCCGTCGGGCAAGCACCCAGATTTCTTCCAGTTGATCTCTGTATTCTTTTTCAAGTGCAAGGACAAATTCTCTTCCCATACCGGAGGATGCACCCGTTACCACCGCTATTCGCATTTTCTTACCTGCCTTTCTTCTCTACGCTTACTATGCTGACACTTCTTCGTATCGGACAATACTGTCTCTTTATCATATTTGCTTTTCTACTGACTTTGAAACAATTATTTTAACTGCTCCATTCCTTCACCGTTACATTACTTCTTCTTTTTATGAACATTTCGAATTGTTTTCTTGGACTTTCGATTTTTCTGTTTTTCACTTCCCTCTGTCATGACTTGGCTCTTCTTTCCCTTGTTTTGGCTGAAGAATTTCCCATCTGCCGTATTTCTTGGACGTATCAGGCAGTGTTTGTCAAAACCAATCAAATCCGTTCTGCCCGCCAAAGTCAGTGCTTCCTTTACCAATTCATAATTCTTGGGATTTCTATACTGTATCAACGCCCTTTGCATTGCCTTTTCATGGGGATTCTTGGGAGTATATACCTTTTCCATGGTTCGAGGATCATAACCGGTATAATACATGCAGGTGGACAAGGTGGAGGGGGTGGGATAAAAGTCCTGTACCTGTTCCGGCATATAGCCTAAATCCCTGAGATACTCTGCCAGCTCCACAGCTTCCTGAATGGTGGAACCCGGATGGGATGACATGAGATACGGCACCAAATACTGTTTTTTATTTATTTGTTCGTTGATTTTCTTATACTTTTTTTGGAAGGCTTCATATACCGCATTTTCCGGTTTTCCCATATACTTTAGCACATTATCGGAAATATGCTCCGGTGCCACTTTTAACTGACCGCTTACATGGTGGCTGCAAAGTTCATAGAAAAATTCTTCATTTTTATCTGCCATCAGATAATCAAAGCGGATTCCCGACCGCACAAAAACTTTTTTTACGTTGGGCAATGCCCGCAGCTTACGAAGCAGCTTTAGATAATCACTATGATCTACTTTTAAATTCCTGCATGGCTTTGGAAACAGACACTGTTTGTTGGGACAGGCTCCATGCTCTGCCTGCTTACTACATGCCATATGGCGAAAGTTGGCAGTGGGTCCGCCCACATCATGGATATATCCCTTGAAATCTTTATCCCAGATGATTTTCTCTGCCTCTGCCAGCAAGGATTCATGACTTCTGGTCTGAATAATTCTTCCCTGATGAAAGGTCAAAGCACAAAAACTACAACCGCCAAAACAGCCCCGGTTGCTTACCAGACTGAATTTCACTTCTGCAATGGCAGGTACCCCGCCTGCCTCCTCATAAGAGGGATGATAATTTCTCATATAAGGCAGGGCATACACCTGATCCATCTCGCTTTGGCTTAAAGGCTTTGCCGGGGGATTCTGCACCACAAACTGCTTTTCCTTATAAGGCTCCACCAACCGTTTTGCCACAAAAGGATCCGTATTGCAATACTGGGTATAAAAACTCCCTGCATAGCTTTTCTTATTCTCTTTCAGCTCTGTATAGCTTGGCAGAACAAGGTAATCATAAACACTTTCCAAAGAATTGGTCTTGTACACCGTACCGTCAATAAAGGTAATATCTTTGATATCAATACCGCTGTTCAGTGCATCTGCAATCTCCACAATGGGCTTCTCTCCCATGCCATAAATTAGTAAATCTGCTCCAGAATCCAACAACAGGGAACGTTTCATAGAATTTGACCAATAGTCATAATGTGCCAATCGTCGCAGGGATGCCTCAATTCCACCGATAATAATTGGTGTCTTCTTATATGTCTGACGTATGAGATTAGAATACACTGTGGTGGCATAGTCCGGTCTTTTTCCCATAACTCCTCCCGGTGTAAAAGCATCGGTATTTCTGCGTTTTTTCGATACAGAGTAGTGGTTTACCATGGAGTCCATATTACCAGCGGTGACAATAAAAGCAAGTCTGGGTTCCCCAAACTCTGCAATGCTTTCCTTTTTCTTCCAGTCGGGCTGTGATATGATTCCTATGGTATAGCCATTGGTTTCCAAAACACGGCTGATAATAGCATGTCCAAAAGAAGGATGATCCACATAGGCATCCCCGATAATGTACACAAAATCCAGTTGTTCTATACCTTGCTGCTTCATTTCCTCTCTGCTGATTGGTAAAAATCCTTTTTCCATAATGCCTCCTGCTATTTCTCTCTCAGCAATGCCAGTTCTTCTTTCGTCAAATGACGATATTCTCCAGGCTGCAATTTTTCATCCAGTGTCAGCTTTCCCATGGAGATACGTTTCAGATAAATAACCTCTTTGGAAACCGCCTGAAACATTCTCTTAATCTGATGAAATTTCCCCTCCCGGATCACCACTTCCACCTCTGAGATTTCTCCAGACTTCAAAATGCGAAGGTCTGCAGGCATTGTGAGTTTCTTCTCCCCAATGTCCAAACCTTCGCAAAATTCTGACACATCCTGTTCTGTAACAAAACCTCGAACTAATGCATAATAAGTCTTATCCACATGCTTTTTGGGGGACAGCAGACTGTGAGCCAGTGCACCGTCATTGGTTAATATTAACAAACCTTCTGTATCCTTGTCCAGCCTGCCCACCGGGAAAAGTTCATCCCTATACTTATCTTCTATCAGAGATATCACCGTCTCACTTACATTGTCAGTGGTGGCACTCACCACTCCTTTCGGTTTATTCATCATATAATACACAAATCCTTTTTTGTAAACCTGTGTACCGTCAAAGAAAACCTGTGTTATCTCCGGATCAATTTTCACCTCTCCCCTTTGGGCGGTTTCCTCATTGAGCTGAATGCGGCCCTTTTTGATGTATTCCTTTACTTCACTTCGGCTTCCCACCTTGGCATCTGCCAAGAATTTGTCCAGTCGAATTAGCATGTCTTTCATCCTTTCTGCTGCTTTCTTGTATTAATTGAGGGCATGCTTAATTCCTTGTACTTTGTAACCCTCTGCAATCAGATCAATTTCCTGTTGAAATTTAGAAAGCTGTTCTAAATCATCCTGCTCATAAATACGATAAAATTCATCCTGAATCTTTACCAGTTCCCGCTTATTTGCCACCTTATACAGATTCTGCATAGTATTCAATATGGAAGCCACCACATTGGCTTTGATGCGGAATGAATTCTGTGCATCCATAATCTCACTGCGCACCGCAGACATTTCCTTGTCCAGCACAATCACTGCCGTTGCGGCACCACTTAGGCTGTCCTTAATGTAATCCGGCATATTCTGACTATATTTGTATTGCAGGGAATGCTCAATCGTAGCCCAGAAGTTCATAGCAAGGGTGCGAATCTGGATCTCCACCGGAATGTTCTTAGATCCATTCAAAGTCTGAATCTTGTACATCACTATCATATGATAACTCTGATAGCCGCTGGGCTTGCGGTGTGCAATATAGTCCTTAATACTCTTAACCTCCATGTCTTCTCTGTTTTTAATCATTTCTGCGATTGCATAGATATCTTCCACGAACTGACATATAATACGGATACCTGCAATATCCTCAATTTCCTCCTCAATACGATTGATTGGTATATGTTTCTTATTTGCTTTTTCAATAATACTTGTCACAGATTTTACACGTCCTAACACTTGCTCAATAGGAGAATACAAGCCCTTTTCCCTGTGTTCTCTGATATTATGGTTGAACTTCACTTGTAGCTCTTCTACTGCAAGTTCATAAGGATTTAAAATCTCTCTCCATAACTGTATTTCCATAGTGATCACTCCATACATGATATTCACGAAATTGATAATAAAATTATATCACATTTCACTGATTGTGCCTATTCCTTTTCAAAATTTTTCAAAAATTTACAAATATATACACCAAGTATATATCACCGAATATATGAAAAGCTATGGCTTCCCATAGTCCATCCTGATTTTTTTATCCTCCAAGTAACGCATCACTGGATAAGGATTAATGCTCTGTTCTTGATTGTGTTCTGTAACTATGTAAATTCCCATATGCAGATGCACTGCGAATTTTCCTGTGGTTCCCTCACTGCCATAACCGCTGTCTCCCATAAAACCCAGCAGTTCTCCTGCCCGCACCGTATCACCCACCTGCAAGTCCCCATAAGAATAAAGGTGAGCATAATAAAAGTAAGCACCATGGCTGCTGCGGATTCCAAGTCGGTAGCCGCCTTTTTCCAACCACCCCTTCTGTTCCACCACACCATCTGTAATACTCACCACCGGATACAAGCCTCGCTGATTGATATCTGCCATAATATCACAGCCTTCGTGAGTTCGCTTTCCTCCATAGGTTCGTTCAAATCTCCAAGAATCCCCAAAGGTTACACTGCAGCTCTCATCCCATGAGGAAGCTGCCACCGGAAAATACTCTATGTCCGCCCAGATTGCCTCATTGCTGGCAAGGAGGCTCTGGTATTCCCTGGGAAAGTCATTTTTGAGAAAAGCAATCTTTTTTTGTTGATTCTCGCTACCTGTGAATTCTTGATGATATACTCCTTCATAAAAATACATATCTGTCAAAAGTTTTGGCAGTCCCTGTTCCCTGCCCCCCTCTGACTTTAGATAAGAAAACAAAGGTTCATTTATCGGTGTTGCACGAAATTCCTCCTGTTCATTGATATTTTCATGAATCCAGGAACAGGATGCCCGTTTTCGCAGATCCGACTGAAAAAAGGTAATTATTATGCTCAAAAGCAGCACCATCACAAAACCTGCACCATAAATACAGCTCACACTGCCACGAGAATTTCTCCGGTATCTTCTTTTCAATACCTTCTCCTCCCCTTTTCAGAGACATCTTTATATTCTATGAATGAATTTTCAAAATTATTCCCATATTTTTCATTCATAACCCCTTTCTTTCACTCATAAACTATACTAAAACCTTGGAGGTGGTACTGGTGGCAAAGACCTTCCGTTTTCTTATTCCACTTCTTATCTGTGCTATTTTCCTCTTTCTTTTACTATTTCCCACACATGCGGTAACTTCTGCCCGCTCCGGATTGATGCTCTGGTTTCAGGTGATTCTGCCCACATTGCTGCCATTTATGATACTTTCCAGACTGTTAGTGGAAACTAACGCCATATCCGGTCTGACTTTCCTCTTTGCCGGTCCCTTCAAAAAACTGCTGGGTTTAAGCAAATCCGGTACTTTTGTAGTTATGACAGGATTTCTCTGCGGTTATCCCATGGGGGCCAAACTCACTGCTGATTTATATCTCCATGGACAGTTGACAAAAACAGAAGCCGGCTATCTTCTATCCTTCTGCAACAACTTAAGTCCTATGTTCATCAGCAGTTTTCTGAACCTTTCCTGTTTGGAAGCTCCTGCTCTGCTGTCCTTATTGTTTTTGCTTATTTACGGTGTACCTATTTTCTTTGCTCTAATTACCCAGCCTTTATATCGGCGGACAGTATCAAGCAAAAGAACCGCAGTTTCTCCTGACGCCAGTACCTCTGTCCTGAATTTCAATATAGTGGACACTGCCATCATGGACGGTTTTACCCAGATTACCAAACTGGGAGGATATATTATACTATTTTCCATTATATCCGGCATGTTTTTAACACTGTCTCTGCCCAATCGGCTTTTAGCACTGATTACCGGACTGGTGGAAGTCACTACTGGCATAAATTACATATCAGCCCAGCAATTTTCTTTGGAACTGAGACTACTCTATTGTATTCCTATTTGTGTATTTGGTGGATGTTCCGGTCTAATGCAGACTTATAGCATGATAAAAGAAACCGGACTGCCCTTTTCTCTGTATTTTTACTCAAAGGCAGCCCAGACAATACTTTCTTTCATTGTGACATGGATGTTTATATCTATATGTATCAATTAAGTTTTGGCATTTGTGCAGGGACTTAAGTTCTATTCCTGTACATTTTTTTCTGAAACTGCATCCTCTTCTTCTGACAACGATTCCTCTTCTAAATAAGAGGGATCTAAGGATGCCTTATTGGTATCAATGATCTCACAGGCACGCTTTAACTCATAGATCAAATTATCATACTTGGCACTGGCAGAATCAATGGCATGGCTAACAATATTGTGGAGGCTGCCAAGCATTTCATCGGTGTACTGAATGGCACCGCCCCGAATGGCATTGGCATCATTGGTAGCCGAGTCTAAAATCATCTGGGCTTTTTCCGTTGCCTGCTGGACGATCTCATTCGCCTGAGCATATGCCTGCTGCATAATCTCATGCTCACTGACTAATTCATTGGTTTGAACAGCCGCCTCCTTAAGCATTGCCTCTGCCTTTACCTTGGCATCCTCAATAATAGCATCCCGATTACTGATAATCTTCTGATACCGTTTAATTTCCTCCGGTGTCTTCATCCGCAGTTCTCTTAACAGTTCATCAATTTCATCCTTGGAAACCACAATTTTGGTGTTGGATAAGGTGGCATATTTACAACTGTCTATGTAATCCTGTATTTCATCAATAATCTGTTCTATTTTACTATTCATTCAAAGACATCTCCTTTTTATTTTCTACTGTTCCCGCAGACTTCGATACTTTTCATGAATCTTCTTTTCTATATATTCAGACACAAAATGGGACACGTCCCCCTGATAGGATGCAACCTCCTTCACAATGGTGGAGCTTACATAAGAATATAATATGTTGGTGGTTAAAAACATGGTATCCACCTCCGGCAGCAATTCATGATTTGTCTGTGCCATCTGCAGTTCATATTCAAAATCTGTAATTGCACGAAGCCCACGGACAATTACATTAATATTCTCTTTTCTTGCAAAATCCACCAAAAGCCCCTGAAAGGAAGTAATTCTCACATTTGGCAGGTCTTTGGTAGTTTCTTCTAACATATTAACACGTTCTTGTACAGAAAACAATGGATTTTTCGCCTGATTGTTCAAAACAGCCACCACCACCTCATCAAACACATTGGCAGCTCTCTTAATAATATCCAAATGTCCCAGTGTTACCGGATCAAAACTTCCAGAATACAAGGCTCGCACCATACTATCCCTCTTTTCTCTCAACAAATACATGCATATTTGTCTTGTATTTTTTATATCTTACCACTTCAAAAGGCAGATTTTCCTGTTCCAAAAAGGAAAAAGACGTTTCTAAGGATGACTCGATTATTATCAGGGTATCCTGATCTGCCAGCGAAGAATCTTTCAGATATCTTAGAACCTGCTGTTCCAGTTCCTGACCATATGGGGGATCCATGAAAATCATATCCATTGCCTTCTGTCCCTCTAAGCGCCTGAGTGCTGACAGGGCATCTGTCATAAGAAGTTCTGCCTTATCCATCAGTCTGGTAAATTTCAAATTATCTTTGATACATTCCATAGCCTTGGAATTTTGTTCCACAAAATAAGCTCTCCTGGCACCTCTGCTCAGTGCCTCAATGCCGATTCCGCCGCTGCCGCTGAACAGATCCAAAAAAGTGCAGTCCAGCAATTCCGGCTGAAGTATATTAAATAGTGTTTCCTTGATACGGTCTGTGGTAGGTCTGGTGTCCTTCCCCTCTATGGTCTTTAATTGCAGCCTCCTGGCTGTCCCGGCAATTACCCGCATGATGCCTCCTTATCTCCGGTATTTATTTCCTTTTGTATCCCTGCTTGCCTTTTTCAGTCTGGACAAGGCAATTTCTTTTTGGTCATACTCTATGGTTACCGGCTCATTTTCATTAAATATATATACATTTTCTATGGTGTCCTCTTCCACTAATTTTATGCCTCGCACACCTACTGCACCCCGTTTTTTCTCTGGTACTTCTTCTGAGGCAAAACGCAGAAAAATGCCTTTCGCAGTCTGCAATACGATATTGTTATTGTTCTTGGGAATCTCCGCTACACTCATGCCTTCCTGTATAAGAATCATATCCTCCGTGAGCACACTGCATACCTCATCTCCCTCATTTAACTTTGTAGCTGCAATGGTTCTCTTTGCCACATTAAATTCTGTGCCCATTACCTTTTTCATCATACCATATTTTGTGGTAAACACAAGATATTTCTTGTCCAAATCCTGCAAAGGTGATACAAAGACAATTTCTTCCTCCGCACTGTTGTAATTGCTGACATTATCAATGGGCGTTCCCTTATCTCTCAATTTTCCTGCTGGTAAGTCCAGCACCTTTACTGTATGCAGGGTTCCTGTGTTGGTAAAAAGACATATTTTATCGGTGTTCATACAGGTAAAGACATATTTGTTTTCCCCGTCTGCCACCTCTTTGTTCCGCTCATACAAGGAAAGATCGATGGTTTTGGCATAATCGAACCGATCCATCAAAAATACCACCGGCTGCTCCTCTATCTTCTTTTCTTCATAAACTGCCTCTACCCCATTTTCAATCACAGTCTTTCTTGGTACGGCATATGCCTTCTTAATGTCATCCAATTCCTTGCGGATCACCTTGGTCATGGTACTGTGATTGCTTAAAATATCTTGGTACTTTGCAATATTGGCAAGGGTCTGCTCATGCTCCTTCATCAATCCTTCTATCTCTAAACCGATTAATTTGTAAAGGCGCATTTCTAAAATGGCAGTTGCCTGCCGCTCCGTAAACCGGAGTTTGGATGCCTGCTTTTTGGATGCCTGAGACTTGAATTTAATATTGGCAGTCTCTCCCTCCACCAGACATGCTTTTGCCTCTTTGATATTCTTGCTGCCCCTGAGAATCTCAATAATCAAGTCAATCACATCACAGGCCTTGATCAGACCCTCCTGTACTTCCTGCTTGTCCAGTTCTTTTGTCAGCAATGTCTTATACTTTCTGGTGGTAATTTCATACTGAAAGTCCAAGTGGTACTCTAAAACCTCCCGCAGTCCCATGGTTTCCGGTTTTTGGTCTGCCACAGCCAGCATATTCATGCCAAAGGTATCCTCCAGCTTTGTCTTCTTATAAAGCATATTGATGATCTGATCCGCATCTGCATTTTTCTTCAATTCCAGCACAATGCGTATCCCTTCTTTGGAGGATTGATTGGAAATATCCACAATATCAGGAGCTTTTCTGGATTCCACCAGACTGCCCACATCATTTAAGAATTTTCCAATATTGGCACCCACCATGGTGTAAGGAATTTCGGTGATGACAATTCTGTCCTTCCCGCCCTTTCCATGCTCCACTTCTACCTTTCCCCGAATCTTAATCTTTCCCATACCGGTTTTGTAGATTTCCAGCAAATCATCCTTATTTACCACAATACCGCCAGTGGGAAAATCCGGTCCCTGAACATACTGCATCAGTTCCTCGGTGGTAATGTTGGGATTTTTTAAAAATGCCTTTTCCGCCTCTATAAGTTCTCCCAGATTGTGGGGCGGCACATTGGTTGCCATACCTACGGCAATACCCTCAGCTCCATTTAACAAAAGATTTGGCACCTTCACCGGCAATACCAACGGCTCCTTCTCTGTCTCATCAAAGTTCGGTCCAAAATCCACCACATTCTTATCTAAATCTGCCAAAAACACTTCCTGGGTGATTTTCTGCAAACGTGCTTCTGTATAACGCATTGCCGCTGCACCGTCACCTTCAATGGAGCCAAAATTACCATGTCCGTCCACCAGGGGCTGTCCCTTTTTAAAATCCTGTGCCATAACCACCAGGGCATCATAGATGGAACTGTCACCATGGGGATGGTATTTACCCATGGTATCACCCACGATACGGGCACACTTTCTGTACGGCTTGTCGTAGCGAATTCCCAACTCATGCATATCATACAAGGTTCGTCTCTGTACCGGCTTTAACCCGTCGCGCACATCCGGCAGGGCTCTTGCAATAATGACACTCATGGCATAGTCAATGTAAGACTTCTGCATAATGTCAGAGTATTCTGTTTTTATAATCTGTTCTTCCATGGTACACCTCCTATATGTCTAATTCTGCATCTTGTGCATGCCGGTAGATAAATGCTTTCCGCGGCGGCACCTCAGTACCCATCAGCATTTCTGTCACATCCGATGCCATGCGGGCATCCTCAATCTCTACCTGCTTTAGCATCCTGGTTTCCGGATTTAAGGTAGTCTCCCACAGTTGGTCTGCATCCATTTCTCCCAGACCTTTGTATCTTTGGAGGGTAAAGCTGCCTTTATGTTTTTTTCTGTATTTTTCCAATGCCTTATCATCATAGAGGTACTCTTCTGGTCCCTTAGAAGGCATCGCCTTATAAAGAGGCGGCATTGCAATATACACATGCCCCTCATAAATCAATTCCGGCATAAAGCGGTAGAATAAGGTCAAAAGCAGGGTACAAATATGAGCACCATCCACGTCCGCATCTGCCATAATAATAATCTTATTGTATCTTAATTTGCTGATATCAAAATCATTGCCGTAACCTTCCGAAAAACCGCAGCCAAAGGCATTTATCATGGTCTTGATCTCCGCATTTGCCAACACCTTGTCCATACTTGCCTTTTCCACATTTAAGATCTTTCCTCTGATGGGCAGAATTGCCTGATATTCCCGATTTCTGGCTGTCTTGGCAGAACCTCCGGCAGAATCTCCCTCCACAATAAAAATTTCACACATCTGGGCATCCCGGCTGCCGCAGTTTGCCAGTTTTCCATTGGAATCAAAGGAAAACTTTGGTTTGGAAAGCATGTTTGTCTTGGCTTTCTCCTCGCTTTTCCTAATCTTAGCTGCCTTTTCCGCACAGCCGATCACATTCTTTAAAGTCTCTAAATTGCGGTCAAAATATCTTATAATTTCATCCCCGGTTACCTTGCTGACTGCTTTGGCAGCATCCTGATTGTCCAGCTTTGTCTTTGTCTGCCCCTCAAATCTGGGATCCGGGTGCTTGATGGAGATTACCGCAGTCATACCGTTTCTGATATCTGCACCAGTAAAATTGGCATCCTTTTCCTTCAAAATTCCCAATTCTCTTGCATAAGAGTTAATCACCGTAGTAAATACAGTCTTAAAGCCTGTCAGATGGGCACCACCCTCTGCATTGTAAATATTATTGCAAAAGCCCAGCACATTTTCGTGGAATTCGTTGACAAACTGAAAGGCAGCCTCCACGGTAATACCCTCACTTTCCCCCTTAAAATAAATGGGCTCGTGCACTGCCTGACTTTTATGATTTAGCTCCTTCACAAAGCCCACAATGCCCTCCGGTTCATGAAACTCTACCGTTTCCGCCTCTGCCTGCCGCTTATCCTGAAAAATAATGGTCAGTTCCGGATTCAGATAGGCCGTTTCGTGAAGTCTGGATTTGATTTCCTCCTCCTTGAATCTGGTCTTTTCAAAAATGGTATCATCGGGCAGGAAATTGATGGTGGTCCCTGTCTCTTTTGTCTTTCCAAGGGTTGGCAGTAAGCCATCCTCCAATTCAACCACCGGATTCCCCTTTTCGTAACGGTCATGATGAATAAACCCATCCCTTTTCACTTTGATATCCAAAAAGTTAGACAGAGCATTTACCACAGAAGAACCGACTCCATGAAGACCACCACTGGTCTTGTATACAGAGTCATCAAATTTCCCCCCTGCATGAAGCGTGGTAAATACCAGACGTTCCGCACTGATTCCCTTTTCATGCATATCCACCGGAATACCTCGTCCGTTATCACTGATGGTTGCTGAACCATCCTTTTCCAAAGTTACCTCTATACGGCTGCAAAAACCTGCCAAGTGTTCATCCACAGAGTTATCTACTATTTCATAGATCAAGTGATTCAAGCCCTTGGTGGTTACACTTCCTATGTACATTCCCGGCCGCTTTCGCACTGCCTCTAAACCTTCCAAAACGGAAATATTCTGTGCATCGTAAGATGTCTGTTTTGCCATTTTATCGTCCCTTCCCTAATTATTTGGTGCCTAAAACCACTAATGATTTATATTAGCACATGTGTTTGGTATTCGTCAAATGTACTTTTCACTTTTTTGCTCTAACCGATGTTACAGAACAACAGTTCGATGAGTCAAACTGCTATGCCACAGAAAAACAAGCAGTGTACTTATCTGAATTTGTACACCGCCTGAATCCAAAAAACATTTTATACTTTTTTAATATTTTTTATGGTTTATTTATACATTTTTCTTATTCTCCGAACTTCCAGCTTTCGCCAGACGAGCTCTTCCTTGGGAATACACCTGTCGGAGTAAGACAGCTCTTCCAAACTGTCTGCCAATTTCTCTGCCTCTTCTATGCTCATTTTATTCAGCTTTTCCTGTATCCACAACATTTGTTCTCTGTGTGTGATACAGCGGTTAAACTCCTTATCCCGCTTTCTGGCTCGTCTGCACAATAGCTTGTATTCCTCCAACAGATTATTTTTCTCATCCTTACCATGCGTTTTGCAATAATCCGCCACCATAGGCATACCAATTCTCGCTGCCAATAACAGAAGTACCACACCCACAAATACCAGCAGCGTATTTTTCGGCATTTGGAAATAAAAGGCTCCCATATTATCCTGCTGTTCTGCATTGTTCTCCTGACTGCTGTTGGAAAATAAATTGCCGAAAATGCTCCAGAAATCTCCGTACTCTTCCTCTCCGTTCGAGGATGGTGTCACATCCACCGGCACCCAGCCAAAGCCCTCTAAATAGATTTCCACCCATGCATGTGCCATGGCATCAGTAACTTCTACCTGTACCACCGCTGTTTCTCCCAGCTCAGAATATCCTTGATAATAGTCACTGTATTCCTTATCAGTTAAAATATCTCCTTCTGCCACATGGGCATAATCCACGGCATAGCCTTCCACATATCTGGCAGAGATCCCAAGATGTCGGAATATCAACGTGGCTGCCGATGCAAAATAGGCACAGTATCCCTTTCGGCTTTTTGTGAGAAAATAGTTAATGGCATCTTCGTCTCTGGGCACCGCCCCGGGCCGCATGGTATAGGGAATGTTCTCCTGAAAATATTGGATCACCTGTGTGAGCTGGCTCATTTTATCTCCCCGTAAATTCATCTCTTCACAAAAGGCAGCCACTGCCTCTTGATTTTTCTCCGGTACATTCAGATACATGTTTTCCTCTGATCCTATCACTTTCTTCTCTTGAGAGATAAGATAATAAGCAAAATTGGCATTCAGCTTATCCTCTCCGTATTTTCCCGGAACTGCATTCTCTATGGTGTATAAACGAGGAAAATATACATAGGTATTTTCGAATCCCTCCTGCAGATGTATCCGGTTTTGAACATTGTTGAAATCCACCTGCGTATAGTAGGGGGTGTACATATATTTTCCCACTGCCCCTACATTTTTCACTTTCATCATGCCTCTGCTGCCCTTTTCTTCCCCTTTTACCTGATAATTGGACGCTAAAATCCCTGCTTCTTCGCTTAGGGAATCTTTCATTACCTGTTCTTCCATTTCTTCAGGAGTAATCAGGGAATCTTCTCCAGAAGCCAGCTTCATTTGTTCTTCGTCCAGCCAGCAGTTGTCATCATAAATAATACCCGTATATGCCTTTAAATAAATGGGATCTCGACTATACGGAGCAAATTCAATGATCATGTCCGTCTCATAATCCGGCCGCACCGAAGAATTCCGTCCCAGCACACCGCCGCCAACACCTCCACTGGCACTGCGGTTGCCCAACAGCCCCTCCAGACCAAACTGATACAAATCCAGAATTTGGGCATCCAAGGTTTTCTTAAAATTACTCTCTTTTCCGTTCTGAGTTATCAGATTCTGGGGCACAAAGGTGTCTATCAACAAAACGGCAAAAATACTAAGCACTGCACCGATACATAACATCTGAAAACTATACCGGAAAGAATGATCATAACTTAAAATCTTCTGTTTTTTTTCATTCCACTGTCCAATTCTGCCCAGCACATTAACACGATATTTCTTCTCTTTCCACTTCTTCTGTCGGCTTTTATAATGCTTCCCCTGCTTTAAAGCAAGAATGCTCACAAAGGCTAAAATCACAAAGTTCTGATAACTGCCAGAGGGCTTTAAGTCAAAGAAATAGCAGAGTCCATAAAGAAGCACACACTGCAATGCCACACTGAAAATCCGTATTCTTGACAGCATGGAAATATTCAGCAGCAGGGCATCCACCACACCCAAAAAACAGATGGCCGCTGTCACTGTCACATAACGTTCTGCCATGGTCTCTGTATATTCATTAGCACCCGGCAAATCATAGTAATTTACAAACTTCTGTGTCAATTCGTTGACAATGGCATAGAAACCGCTGTTAATGTACCTGCGGTATTGAATTGCCAACGATATAAATCCCCCAAAAAACACCACATAAGCAATATCTCTTACCATTGGGTTCACATAGATCACACTGAACACCACGGATAAAACTCCCAGCATTAGAAAAAACAGCAGACTATTATATTCCCGCTCCAAGGCAGACAAAAAACCGCCCATGACACCATAAACCAGAAAGAAAACCATCAGACCCTTGGCAATCAAAAACAGCAGTGCTTGGTTCTTCTCTTTCTTCTGCTCATAAAAATAAATTCCCCGTGCCAGTTTTGCATTCACCTCCGGCACCAGTCTTTCTTTTTTCTTTCTCTCTAATTTCAAAGCTGCACCCTCCATTGTATCACTGCATCAAGCTTTCCTCTTGCCACAATCTCACCCTTTTGCTGCTCTCCAAGCTTTCCTGCCCACAAATAACTTCCTGCTTTCAGTTCTCTGGCTGCCTTCTGCTCCACCAAATGTTCTTCCTGATAGGCACTGGAATCCAGCAAAAGCTCCAGTGCCTTCTGTATATGGCTTTCCTCCCAAATTTCTGTCTGTACCAACTGATTCTTTCTCTGATTCCAGCACACCAGTTCCAACTTCTGATTCTTCTCTGCAATTTTGCGGAGATAAATAACCAAAAGATTGAAAAGGGCATCCAACATTCTGCCATCCTCCTGCTGCCAGTTTATGGGTTGTTTTCGCAATTTCATGGGATTATAGCGGGATGCAAACAGCAAATTGTTTGGAAAAGCAGTTTCATTTTTGTATGTTTTTTCATCAAAAAGTTCCACCAAAAGCCGAATACCCTTGTCAGACTGGGTTACGTGTTCCTTGATAAAAAGCTTGTCATTGTCTGATTTTGCAGACAATTTCCAGTGAATATCCCGAATCCTATCTCCCGGTACATATTCCCGAATACCGCTGATCTCCATGGCATCCTCCCCCTTTTGTTCACTTTCATTGCGGGGATATTGCTCACGATTGGAGGTACTGTCGTATTTTCCATCCTGTACAGAAATATCCAGTTTTTCCGGAAAAATATAAAACACCTTGGATTCTGCATCACATGGGATACTGCTGGTGAAAATCCCCAGAATCCCTGTTGTTTTCACGCTTTCAATACTTACCCGAATTTTACCGCAGTTCTCAAACAACAAGGGCAGGTAAAGCTGTCGGTTCTCTCCCATATGCAGCGGCAGATTAAAGGTCTGCACCGATTTCCGGTTATAAAACTCGTTGGCAATGCACAGAGTCAGGAATACATTGGAGCTTAATGCCACAGACGGATTATTCACCTGTATTCCCAGAGAAATTCTCTGATTCTGGTAACAATCTCCAAGGGGAGCTGCCAGAGAAAACTGTACCTGTTTTTTGCTAATATAAACATTAAAGAGATCAAAAATTCCCAATAAAATTAGTGTCACATCTATTACCACAAAAAATGCCCCATGCAGCAAAAGATAACAGGCGGCAAACAATACCAGCACCAACACATAGACGATCATATTTCCTATTCGTTTTCCTATTCCCATGGGCATGCCTCCTAGGTTCTTGGCACCGGAATCTCTGTGAGCAATTCAAACAGTGCAGTCTCCGTCGTCAATCCCTTGGCTCTGGCACTGGAACTTAAGGAAACCCTGTGCCCCAGCACGTCCACCAGTACTTCTTTGATATCCTGAGGAGAAACAAAGGTTCTCTCCCGCAGATAAGCATATGCTTTTGCCATTCTAAGCAATGCAATACTACCACGGGGACTTGCTCCTGCATAAAAATATTCACTGGTTCTGGTTCTCTCCACAATAGTTACAATATAATCGTAAATGGCATCATCCACATAGATTTCCTCCACCTGCTTTCTGGCTGCCAGCAATTCCTCTCTGTCTATTTTCTTCTGAAGCTGTGCCAAAGGCACATTTTTATTATTCTTTAGAATATCAATGGCTGCCCCATGACTGGGATACCCCATGGAAATGCATATCATAAATCGATCCAACTGGGATTCCGGCAAAAGTTGGGTTCCGGAAGAACCCACCGGATTTTCTGTGGCTATTACCACGAAAGGCTCCGGTACGTTTCTGGTAACACCATCCACTGTCACGCTGCCCTCCTCCATAACCTCCAACAAGGCAGACTGTGTCTTGGGCGAGGTTCGGTTAATCTCATCTGCTAAGAATAGGTTACACATAATAGCTCCCTGCCGATACTCCAATTCCCCGGAATTTTTGTTGTACACAGAAAAGCCTAAAATATCGCCTGGCAATACATCCGGCGTAAACTGCACTCTTTTGTAGGCAAGCTCCATAGATTTAGAAATACTTACCGCCAGTGTGGTTTTCCCCACTCCCGGAATGTCCTCCAGCATAATGTGTCCCCCTGCCAGAATTGCTGCCAGCACCTTGGTGATAACCTCATCTTTTCCCTTCACTGCTTTCTTAATTTCCTCTTTTACCCCTGCTATATTTGATTCCATTGTTCCTCTCCTTTTTTCGACTTCTATTTTAATATTTTACCATAATATAGCACTATTGCTCAAGGGTATAAATATGTGAAAACTCACACTTTTCACATTTTTTTCTTGTAATTAAAACTTGAAAGAGATATAATTAAGTGATTAAAAAAGCGGGAGCGTGGCAAAATGAAAATATTATCTTACATGAACAGGACGGATGACTACCCAAAACTTGGCATTTTGCACAGAGAGAGAAATGCAATTATACCATTTTCTATTTTGGATATTGATTACCCAGATATGATGTCTGTCATCGAACAAATGACTCATGCTGAATTTGAACGGCTCAATCTGGCTCAGACAGCAGCGGAAATTCCTACCATACCATTAAACAGCGTAAAGCTTTGTGCCCCCATAAAAAAACCGGCTCAGGACATTATCTGTCTAGGCATCAATTATGCAGAGCACCAAGCGGAAGCTGTCTCATATGAAAAGGGAAATCTCTCCCCAAAAGCATCATACCCCATATACTTTTCCAAACGGGTAAACGAAACCACCGATTACGGTGACACAATCCCTTCCTATCCGGATTTAGTGGATTCTCTGGATTATGAGGCAGAGTTAGCCATTATTATAGGAAAAAATGCGAAAAATATTTCCGTGGAAGATGCCCATAAATATATTTTCGGTTATACGATATTAAATGATATTACTGCCAGAAATCTCCAATCCAGACATCATCAGTGGTATTTCGGAAAAAGTCTGGATGGTTTTACACCTTTCGGTCCCTACATTACCACTGCCGATGAACTTCCATTACCTCTAAGCCTTTCCATTCGAAGCTATGTAAATGGAGAATTGCGTCAGGACAGCAATACTGACCAAATGCTCTATTCCATTCCCCATATTATCAGTGAGCTTTCTTATGGGTTCACCCTGCAGGCAGGTACCATTATCTCCACCGGAACACCGGCAGGCACAGGCATGGGCATGAACCCACCCCGGTTCTTAAAGGCAGGGGATGAAGTCTGCTGTGAAATCGAAGGCATCGGAACATTAGTAAATACCATAGGTGAATAAATATGAATCGCAATTTTACATACCATATAGATATTGAGCATAACAACAAAGCCATTGACTTATTTTTAAAGTCACATGGCTTTTCTCGTCATATTCTTTCTGGTTTAAAAGCAAATCCACAGGGAATCCTGTTAAACGGTGTCCATGCCACCACAAGACAACTTTTGAGCACAGGTGATGTTCTGTCTATCCAGATTTTAGAGGAAAAACCTTCCCAAAACATTCTGCCGATGGCCGCACCCCTGTCCGTCTGTTATGAAGATGAAGATATATTAGTGGTAAATAAACCAGCAGACACTCCCATTCACCCCTCCATGAACAACTATGACAATTCTCTTGCCAACACAGTTGCCTACTACTATCGGAAAGAAGATTCTCCCTTTGTGTTCCGCTGCATCAATCGTCTGGATCGGGATACCACCGGTCTTACCATCATTGCCAAAAATGCCCTAAGCTCTGCTATCCTGTCTTCAATGGTGAGCCGTCGGAAAATTCATCGGGAATACCTTGCCATCTGCTCCGGAATCCCTCCCCGGCAGGGAACCGTAAATGCCCCCATCGCCAGAAAATCGGATTCCTGCGTGGAACGGATCGTAGATTATGAACAAGGTGAGCAAGCCATAACTCATTATACAAGGCTTACCCACACGGATACCCTCTCTCTGCTTGCTTTAAAACTAGAGACGGGACGCACCCACCAGATTCGAGTTCATATGAAGTATTTGGGGTACCCCTTAATCGGTGACTACCTATACCATCCGGATACCAGCAGAATCAACCGTCAGGCACTCCATTCTTTTCGCCTGACCTTCTGCCATCCCATCACCGGAGAAAAGCTGTGCTTTACAGCACCTCTTCCGGAAGATATGGCTGCCATTCTTCCTTTACCCTCATATATGAAGTAACATAGAAAAATTTGCAACTGTTCCGTAGGTCTGTGCATTTACTGCACAGACCTACGGAACAAGCAGCTCTAACAGGCAAAGAACCATTGCCATATGCATGGTTCTTTGCTGATAACTATGAAGGTACTGAATAGTTACAAAAATTTATCCATTTTCCCGCAGCCGTTCCACAATGGACTTTTTTGATACAAAGTGGTACACTGCCAATGGCAATACCATACCCAAAAGAAGGAATGCCGGAGCAACCAATAGGATGGGCAGTATGGTAAATTTATAACGAAAGAACCAGAACATATTTTCCATCAAATGTCCTGCCAATGGTTCCATCACCAGAGACAAAATCAAGGAAAACAGAATGGCTGCCACACTATAGAATACCCCTTCATACACAAGCATGGTCTTTAGCTGCTTTCCTGTCATGCCCACTGACTGAAGCATGGCAAATTCTCGTCTGCGGCTGAGAATCCCTGTGAGAATTCCATTAAAGAAATTCAATATTCCAATCACTCCCACCACAAAACTCAGCACGCCCCCCAGTAACAGAAACATATCACGAAACCCCTCAAAATCCTCACGCACCAGTGCTTTACTCTCATACATGATCTCAGAAGACTCTCCCTTGGTATACTCTGCCAAAAACGCTTCTGCCTGCTTTTCTGCCTCCTCATTAGGTGTATCAAACACATATACAAGTGGATATATGTCCTCCCCGCTATCTTTTCGCAAAGCTTCACCTGTCAATACGGCTTCCAATCCTCCTATGCTGAAACGATATCCCATATCATACGGAACATTCACCACTGCACAAACCGTATATTCCACATCATGGAACTTAACAATACGATACTCCACAAATTCAGCCGGTGTTTCCTCGGTGCATAATTCTCCTGTACGACTGTCATAAAAGTGTCCTTCCTCCACATACGTCACGGTAAATTTGGAACCAACCTCAGGGGAACTGCCATAGCGATTTCCGTAGTCATCCACAGGAGCAGCAATGGCAATGGCATGATTGTCTGGATCGAACAGCGGAGTAATGTCCCCCTCAAAGACAGTTAATTTTTCCAACAAAGCTTCATCCAGTCCTTCCAACATAATATCCGCTTCATACATAGAATCACGTTGTGGTATACTAGACATTCTCATTTGAATCTCTTCCTCTGAGTAAAAATCAGAATAGAGTTTCTTATATTGCTCTTCTGGCATCCAACATTGAGCATCGATATTTTCAAAACCGGAATAAGCGGCACCAGCTATGGTCTGCTGAGTGTTTTCCTGAATCTCTTTTATCACATCCTCCGACAGTGCTGCATTTGTGCTGCCCCCGTTATAGCGAAAATACTCTGTGGTTCCCAGCACAAAATCTGAACTCAATTGTTTGCTCAAATATTTTTCCATATCAAAGCCGCCGGTAAAAGAATATACACAGTTCAGCAAAATGACTGCCAAAGAAAGAGAGACCACCACAAGAACCAACTTTGTCCTGCTGCGATCTAAATTTGCAATTGCCATCTGAAACACCGTGGCTCCCTTTGTGGTATGCCTTTTCTTTCTCTTGATAGTTGTCTCTGTGTAACGGACTGCCTCCACAGGTGATATTTTTGCTGCCATTCTTCCCGGACGGCTACAGGAAAACAGCACTGTTATCAGTGAGAATAAAGTAGCACCTAAAAAGATAAGCGGCGAAACACTAAGTTTCACAACAGAGCCAAGTGTGGTAGACGACATTACTGCTGGAAGCAGCAGTGCACCCACACCATATCCGCCCAAAAGCCCAAAGGGGATACCAAGTATCGAAAGGCAGCATGCCTGCCAACGAATTATTTTCTCTATCTGCTTTGGTGTGGTGCCTATGGTTTTTAACAGCCCATAAAACCGGACATCATTGCTGACAGAAATTCGAAAAATGTTGTATATAATCAAATAACCAGTAAAAACCACCAGCAGAAGAAATGCCACAATGGATGCCACAAGACCCAGATCCAGATTAGCCCCTGCTTCCGATGCCGTATATCCCCAGTTTACACCGATACGGACACAGTTCTCTGCATCTCTTTCCTCCCACTGATAGCCCAAATCTGTGTCTATATTCTCCATCACACCTTGAATATTAATACTGGAAGCCAACATCACATTCATATCCTTGCGAAAAGAGCTGCCGCCTGCCGCAATATGCTCTGCTTCCACCTGCTGTGCATAGAATTCTGAGATATTAATATAATGCACCGGAGACAGAGTATCATAGTTCCAAAAACCCACCAGCGTAAATACATCTGTGCGTTCCTCCGTGGTTCCTGTTCCCTGCTTATCTTCCTGTTGATAAGTCAAAATGATCTGCTCTCCTAATTTTGCCGGAACTCCAAGTTTTTCCAGTGCTTTGGTGTCCATGGCAATTTCATTTCTTTCTTCCGGCATCCGTCCTGTGGTGGGCACGGCATAAGACCATTTGGTACAATTTGCATCCATCCAGCTAATCTCTGCGGGAATTTTTGCAAAGGGTTCCTCTGTACAAAAGCCGATTGTCTGACGAAGTCCATATTCCTTTATTTTAGAATGGGAAGAAAGTGCTGTTATCTTTTCCTCATCTACATCCTTAAAGGTACCATGGCAATATCCCCCTGTCTGCCGGAAACTGTATTCCTCATAGCTGGAATTTAAAGACATTGCAATGGTAAACAGTGCGGTAAATAAAAGTGTAGTCAATGCAATGGCAAACACTGCAATCAAATTGCGCATCTGTGATGCTTTTAACTGCCTTAAGCTCAAATGGCGGATACAGCTTTGATTCTTTACTTTCATGGCTGCACCTCCCTAATTCCGCTTTATGATTCTGCCGTCTTCAATGCGAATAATGCGGTCAGCAAGCTGGGCAATTTCCTCATTATGCGTAATCATGACAATGGTCTGGAAAAATTTCTCACTGGTAACCTTCAAAAGCCCCAGTACATCCTGACTGGTCTTGCTGTCCAGATTTCCTGTGGGTTCATCTGCAAGAATAATGGCAGGCTTGGATGCCAACGCTCTTGCAATGGCAACACGCTGCTGCTGACCACCGGACAGATTATTTGGCAGATTGTCAAGCTTGCCGGCAAGTCCCAGCGTTTCGATAATACTGTCAATATATGATTTATCCGGCTTCATGCCATCTAACTGTACCGGAAGCAAAATATTTTCATATACGTTCAACACTGGCACAAGATTGTAGTTTTGAAACACAAAACCGATTTTTCTCCGCCGAAAAATGGTTAATTCTTCATCCTTCAAAGAAAAAATCTCTTTTCCGTCTACGGTTACGGTACCGGAAGTGGGGCGATCCAATCCTCCCAGCATATGTAGTAAGGTGGATTTTCCGCTTCCCGAAGTTCCTACAATAGCAATAAATTCCCCCTTTTCCACAGAAAGCTCTACTCCGTCCAGCGCATGTACTGCTGTCTCGCCTTCTCCGTAAATCTTTTTCAGTTGCACTGTGGTTAATATTGACACAATAATTCCTCCAATCAAAAAAATGTATTGTAAAGTAAGCCTTGATGACAGGCTTGGTAGTCTGCTGAATTTGCCTATATCTGAATAAATTCGATATAGGCAAATTCAGCGACCACTTTATTCTTTTACAATACATATTATTGCACACAAATCTTTCCAAAATCTTTCCAAAGAAAAATAAATTGTGACAGTTTTGTAAGAATGGGGGAGAGTTTTGTAGATTTTGTTTCTTTTCAGAATTTGTTGTATGTTTTTAGATTCCCTTCTTTTAGGGCTTTAGAAGGAGTTGAGGATACTATTTGAAAACGATATGTTTTCAAATGGTTTTGTATTTTTCGGTGAATCTGTGTAAAAGCTGTGTAAAATGGGGCTGTGTTCTGTGTACGATTCTGTGTAAAAAGCGAAGTATTTTCAGAGAATTGTTCCCTTGTTTCGTCTTACTCTACTATCTTATCATCAGCCTTCGCAAATAGAACACAGATAACAGATACAAACCATTTGAAGTTGGAAATCTCAAGAAACCTTGAACATATTGCCGTTGTTGTCATTTTCTATGTCTTTGCTTACATTCCGCACAGCATCCAGCTTGTCCATCTCATCACGCATACGTTTTTCGTCCACATGGTTATAAACTTTCATGGTAAGTGCCAGATTTTGGTGTCCCATAATCTCCTGTAAGGTTCTCTGATCCATACCCTTTTCTGCCATACGGGTGCAAGCAGTGTGCCGGAGTATGTGGGTAGAAATGTTCGGCAATAGTTCCGGTTCGGTATCTGTCTTAATGGCATTTGCAATCTTTCTAGCATTGCACTCATACACAATACGATGAATCAGCAAATCCAATCTCCCAGCATTTAGTAGCTGTCCATCCTCTCTCAGAAATACAAAACCACTATGACCATCTACGGTATGGTTTTCCAATAAGCCAGCTTTTTGCATCTGTTTTTTCTGCATTTTCAATGCCTGCAATACTCGCATACTTAACGGAACCTTTCGGATGCTTTTGATGGTCTTTGGATCTGTTACCTGAAAACGCCTCTCATCATTTTCATCCAACTCATAGATAAGCTGATGGTCAATCTTAATGAAGCGCTTATGAAAATCCACATCTGACCAAGTCAAACCAATACTCTCTCCGCAGCGGCACCCCGTCTCAAAAAAGAATACGAACAGATTATAATACCAATTTAATTCCTGACTGTGTTCTACAAGTATCTCGCCGCTTCTTCTACGGATAGGGTGTATTTTTGCCAGAGGGGAATTTCTTCTGGAGCAGTTTTTCTTCCACTGCTTGTATCTGCTTTGTTTGTTAATGGAATTATTTTGTCTTCTTTGCTCATGGTGTATCTCTCCTCAAACTTGATTTTCTTGTTGTTACGATATCTTGGCTGATTTGAGGATACTATTTTTGATGGGGTTTGAACAGTGCGTGAGATGGTGGTTTTGAGGAAGAAAATACCATGGGATGGTGGTTTTATACATTGCTACACCTATTACTACTAAAAGACAGGATAACCTCATTTTGAGGTCCCTGTCTTTTCTGTTTAATTAATATATCTTTTAATAATTCTTCTCAAACTGGTTGCAAAACCTTAACTGCTTTCACTTCCTCTACCGTCAAGCCTGAACATTGTGCAATCTCTTCCAATGTTAATTTACCATTGTTTAATAGATTTTTTGCAATCTCTATTCGCTCTTCTCTCATTTCTTTTGCTACAATATCTTCTACAATCTTACACATAAATCTTTGTCCCTCCTTGTCTGTCTTGAAATATCTGGCACGGTCTGCCAATTCTTTATAATTCATATCTTCCGGATTCGTACAACTGAAGTCATGCATCAGTTTTCCTAGTGGTGTGTTATCTTTAATTTGTCCATTCACATATATAATATGTGCATCATCTCCAAAAAGCTCCCCTGTTTCTTCAATTCTTCTATCTATATGGTATATCGGCAAATTCCCTTTCAAAACATCACTTTCCGTAATAAAAATCACATAAATTTCCGGCAAATACTCTGTATCATCTCCTGGAAGAATGGCGTTAGCATCCATAATACTGCTATTATATCTTGCCCTCTTTGGTTTTGCCCCAGAAGATGCACGCTGTGTTTCCACATCATACTGTTTAGCTGCACGGTCAACTGCTGTCACATCCATTCGTATAGAACGCCCTTGTAAATTCTTTATACCTATCTGTGTGCGTGCTTTTTCTACCACCAGTTCATTATCATTCATAATAATACGCAAAACCAGTTCAATGCCTTCCTTATAATCCTCAAAACACTTAGTCATGAAGTCATCATCAAAATAGCACATTTCTTGAATCCGATCTAAAATATATTGTCTTTTCTGTTCGCTGCTTTGTTTTTTATCTGCCAACTAATGCACCTACCTTTGTCCGTTTTCATTATCTTACCATGCAATGCCCAATAAGACAATGGAATTTTAAAATAAATGGAATCCACATTTTAATCAAACACTTGTCACATAATCCAAAACCCCTATTGTATGTTCTCCGATATTTAGCACGCCTTTTTTCCATTTATCATTTTCTGCTGGTAATTTATCCAAAACAAATGCAATGCTGTATTTTGCCCTTGTTGCTGCTACATAATATTTTTGTGGACTTTTTAACACTTTTCCCTTAAGTAAAAAATCTTTAAAAGGTCCATTCGGAAATATTATTACTCGCTCAAATGTCATTCCTTTGCATTCACCAAAATTATAAGACAAATATATTCCTGTATCTGTCTTCTTATCATATCTCAATACAGTTGGTAAAAAATAATTATAATATTCTGACAAATCATCTTTTGCAATTAAAATCACACCATCATGTTCTGTTAGATCTAACATTGAAGTAGACATATTATTTTCATTAGAATAAACTTCATTTGCAAAACTACATATTTTACCATTAAACCTTCTACTTACGAGGTTCTTCTTTATTTCAGCAATACCCTCACTAACCATCTTTTCAAAAAACATCCATATATTCGTTCCTGTCATTTTTTTATTTTTTGTAGAATTATTTGTTTTAAAAGTTGCTTGCTTATTATCACCAACACAAGTTACCGAAACATCCGATTTCATTAAAATTTCAATAATATTCAAATCATAGCCCGCCATATCTTGCACCTCATCAATAAAGATATGACTATATATTTCTTGAAGTCGATTTATGACTCTAGAATTGCTAATACTGTCTAAATATACTATTAACTCACTTGCAAAATTCGAACGAATATCTCCATGTGAATTTATATATCTTCCTTTGGTCCCTTTCTTTCCATAATTAATTTTTCCATACATCTCACTAAAATCCAAAGATTTAATCTCGTTGATATCAAATAGAAAAGATTGATACGGCTTTATCAATTCTCCTAATAAAAAAGTATACCAACTCATAACATCAATTTTATTACTTAAAACACCCATATTTTGTTTCTTAATCTCAGTTTTAATCGCATCAATGCCCCTGTTTGTATAACTGAGTATGAGAACTCGCTTTATTTTCGTTTCCTTCTCTGTAACCTTCAAGGCACTTTCACATAAACTGTATGTCTTTCCTGCTCCTGCTGCTTCAATTTTAATTATATTGTTTGATTGCATTTTTAATATACTCCGGATAATTTATTTTTTCTGTACTATCAAAAACTCGTAATGCCCATTCAGCCTTATTATTTTTCATAAAATCCAAAACTGCCTGTTTCCCTTTAGATTTCATGGAACCATTTTTAGATATTGCCTTCTTAAAAGTTTCTGTTGGCTCTCCATTTTCACAATTCACTGATAAAACACTTGGCTCAATTGTATTTAATGTCTCATCTTCCTCATAGATAAACAGCAGATTGTCTTTGGTAAGATAATCGTTATATTTCTTTTTTATATGTTCATCTATATTTCCATCATTATCTGTCACAATAACCACCTTTTTATTTAACATCGAAACAATATCACAATATCTTTTGAAAGCAAGCGAATCAACGACTATAATATCAATACCATCACTAATAGGAAGTTTTCCATATTCATCCAAATATGCTCTTTGCATTATAAGCTCATCTGTCGGTCCTTCAACTAATATAACTTTTTCAGCTAATATAACTCTCAAAGTGTCATAACCAGGTAATTTCATGAAATACTTTTTTGTTTCTTCATTCAAATTTGACATTGGAAAAATCTCACCGCTGTTCATCAAATAAATTTTCCCTAAGTCTAATTTATTCGCAACATAACTGCTATGTGTAGAAATAAAAACTTGTTTTCCTTCACTCTTAATCACATTTTTGATCAACTTAACCATATTAGTGAAAGATAAATTATTTTCTGGTTCTTCCATTAAAACAACATTTACCTGTTCTTTAGAATTTTTGATTGCCAATTCAATCTTAATAAAATTCTGCGTTCCAAATCCAACATTTTCAAACGGTATATCCTCCACCACAACCGACATCTGACGTTTCCATTCATCTACTCCATCTTCACGTAAATCAATCGTAATTCCCTTGTTATTCATTTGCACATTTTCACGTACTGATTCATTTAATTGCTTAACAGCTCCATTTTCACGAAAAGAATGCCTACTTTTTCTATATGCAGTACTTAAATCCGTCTGCTCTTGTGAAGTCAAATAAGTAGTAATATTATCAGTCACAAAATGATCCATAACATATGAATAATCTTTTCTCGTTGTATCAATAACGCTTGCTTTTACTGGTGCAAATCTAAAAGCTACCATGTCACCTTTGAAATATCGAAATGAAACAGAATACAGTTCAACTGGAATATCGTATACTTCCCCTGCTTTAAGCATTTGCTTATACGCATCCGCATATTCTTGATTAAGCGATAATTCCATTCTAATACCTGAACAATCTTCTCTTAATTCATTGTTTGTTCCTGCATACTTCTTATCGTCTAAATCCAGATATGCCTCTATGATAATTCGGGGTGGCTCCATAGGTTTACTTACAGTTTTTAATGATTCAATATACTGTTCTCTTTCTTTACAATTAAATATATTAGCTTTAATCTGTCTTTCAAATGCATAGCCATTTACTTTTCCTGTTGTCACAATAGATAAAGCCTCTAAAATTGTGCTTTTCCCAGAATCATTTTCCCCAACAAAAATATTAATATCTTCATTCAAATTTATAACTGTATTTTCAATTGATTTATAATTTCTTATTAGCAATTTCCTTATTGTCATTTTAAACCCTTACCTTTCCTCGACTAAATTAAACCAGTAAACAATACTCTTAGCTGGTAAAATCTCAAAAATTTCTATTATAACTCCCTCTTGGTCCCATATGATGCATTCTCTGCCACCATTGACAACTCCTCTGGAACATCATAAACATAAGCATTTGTTACCTTCTCTCCCTCTCTCAAACACTTATACACTTCTTCTGTAAAAATTCCCAACACTTCTTTCTTAATCTCATCATTGGATAGCAACAGCGAGAAAAAGTCCTTATTCTGCTCCAATCCTTCTATCAGTGCATCATCAATATTATCAAAATAAGCAAATTCAAAATCCTTTACAGTATTATTTTTTGCACTGGTCTTTAGCTTGTCGGACTTCATCATAATATCTTTAAGCTGTAGCATTGCCTTGACTGTAAAATCTTCATCATATTCTTTCCCTGTCTTGCTATTTATCTCTGCAATAATCTGAGAAAGACGTTCCATCTTTTCATCACTAAGTACAAATTTATCGGCAGTTGGCAATTTAACAAAAGGATTAGAAACCAAATCGGAGGTATTATGTTCTTCGCTCTTTCTCTGTACAAATTTGGTTGCCCGAATTTTCCCATCCAAATTGTAACCACCACCAGGATGTTTAATATTGATATACGACAACAAGCAATTGATAAAATTATATTTCTTATGTAATTCCGTATCTTCAAAACAGGAAACCTGCAACAAAAACTCATAAAACCGCACAAAATTACGAAATAGTAATACAATATTTCTTTGTTCTTCTTCACTGTACTGCTCTATCATTTTCTTTGCTTTTTTGAAATAGAATGTCATCTTCTGCTTGTCTTTGCCATTCTGCTCTGGCTTGTAGAATAAATCATTCATTGCATCCACATCAAATGGTTCAATGACCATATATGCATCAATTCTGGTTTCCAAATCATATACAGATGTTGGGGTAACAGAATTTGCCAGCAAAGTTGTTGTGTAATATGGAGCAAATGCCTCCTCTATATCTTCATAAGAATTGACAAAATCAAGGATAAACGTCTTTTTGTCATAAGGCGGACAAATTCTGTTTAATCTCGATAAAGTCTGAACCGCTGAAACCTTTCTAAGTTTTTTCAGTACATACATGGCACAGAGTTTCGGCTGGTCAAAACCTGTCTGATATTTGTTTGCCACCAACAATACCTGATAATCATCCCTGTCAAATTCTCTTGTAAGCTTATCTTCGGAAAATCCATTCATATTACTTTCCGTATAAACCTTTTCTTCATTATCTTCCTTTATCTCCACTTTTCCGGAAAATGCTACTAAAGCGTGGATATTTGTGTACCCTTTCCTCTGAACATATTCATCAAATGCCAGCCTGTATCTGACCGCCTCCTCTCTCGAACTTGTAACTACCATCGCTTTTGCCATTCCGTTTAATTCCTGCATAACAGTTGTTCTAAAATGCTCTATGATAATTTCCACACGCTGTCCAATATTTACTTCATGTAGAGTTACAAACCGTGCAATCTGCTTTTTTGCATCCGATGTTTTACATTTCGGATCTTCCTCTATTTCTTTATTAATTTGATAATATGTCTCATATCTTGTGAAATTCTGCAATACATCTAATATGAATCCTTCTTCTATCGCCTGTTTCATAGAATAAATGTGAAATGCCTCACGCTGCCCCTTTTTATTAATCCTGCCAAACAACTGTAAAGTTGTTGGTTTTGGAGTCGCTGTAAATGCGAACATAGAAACATTGCTCTGTTTCCCATGCCTGACAATCTCATCTACAATCATTTCCTCAGAATCCATATATTCCTGTTCCCCTGCACCAAGTGACTTTGTAACTGCAGCCATATCCTTTCCAGCAGTGGAAGAATGAGCCTCGTCAATAATGACGGCAAACTTCTTTTCCTTTAATCCTGCCACACTGTCTACAATATAAGGAAATTTCTGAATAGTAGTAGCAATGATTTTGGTATTTCCATTTAAAGCATGTTCTAAATCAACAGAATTGCATTTTTCATCCATTACACGAATTAATCCCGCTTTATGTTCCATTCCCATAATGGCTGCCTGTAGCTGCCTATCCACTACAACTCGGTCTGTAACAATAATCACATTGTCATAAATTATTTTGTTGTTTGTATCATGTAAAGAGGATAATCTATAAGCAAGCCATGCAATGGAGTTTGTCTTTCCCGAACCTGCACTATGCTGTATCAAATAATTCTGTGATGTTTTATTAATCAACACATCCTCTATCAACTGACGAATAACATCAAGCTGATGATATCGAGGGAAAATCAAAGTCTCCTTCTGTTTTTTCTTTCCACTATCTTCGTCCTTCTCCTCTTTTATTTCTAAGAAAACAAATCTCCCCAGCAAATCTAATAATGTCTCTTTTGTCAAAATATCTTCCCATATATAGGAAACACTAAATTTATCCTCATAAATTGGGTTTCCTGCTCCGGAATTTACGCCTTCTCCATTTCCCATATTAAAAGGCAGAAAATTTGTTGTATCCCTTGTCAATCTGGTAGTCATATAGACCTCTTCTAAATCCATCGCAAAATTCACAAGACATCCAGCTTTAAAAAGAAATAATCTCGTCTTTGGACTTCTTTCTTTCCGATACTGATATATAGCATCTTCATAGGATTGTCCAGCCGCATTACACTTTAACTCAAAAGACATAATAGCAAGACCATTGAGGAAAACAACAAGGTCAACTCGCTCTTTATCACTCGCCCATACCTCCTCCATCACTGAAAAAATATTTTTCTGACATTTATCCACCAAATCCTGATTAAATGTAGTAGCAGGTATCGTATACATCAATTCCAATTTTTGATTAGAAATTTCAATACCATGTTTTAATACAGAAATCAGACAACTTCCCTTTTTTGTCATCTCTGAATTAATATAATTAACAAGAGTCTCCTCTAAATCATCTTTATACACTTTCCGCAAAGCATCCATTGCATCAGGCTGTGTATTATTTAAAAATTCAAATAACATCTCCCTGTCCATGGCAAAAAGGCGATCATACCTTTTAGCACTTCGTACCACATAACCGTTATCCTTTTCCAAACGTTCTATTATGTATTTCTGGTATTCTTTTTCGGATAATATGTTGTTCATTACTGAGCTCCTTTTATAGATTCTTAAGTCTTTTTATAAGTTGTCCCGCAAATAGTAATGCAATATGATCACATGTATACTTCTTTGAATCAATAGCCTGTATGTTTGCAACAGATGGATATTTTTCTTGTAATTGTTCAAGAGATATATTGTGTAAAATAGGAAGAATTAATTTCTGCCCATTTCTATTTTGCCTATTTAAAAACTCTACCAGTTCTCTCTCTGTCCACTCTCTATCAAAAAAATTCTCTGATATAACAATAATTGCAAATTCAGCTCTTTTTGTTCCATTTAAAATTTTTTCCTTCCAATTATCACCCCATTCAAGAGATTCCTTATCATAAAAAATATGTATTCCAAGTTTACTCAGTGATTGATAAAGTTTCTCCACCAACTCTTCCTTATCCTTACTTGCATGAGAAATAAAAAGATCATATTCTGGCAATTGCTTTGCCTGATATGCTGGAACACTTACTTCTTTAATTCCATTCATTTTATCTAAAAACTTTCTATCATTTTGTATGCTAATCAAACATGCTACAATTTCATCATATGCATTTAATCCGCGTTGGAACAATAATACTCTAATTCTTTCTCCTAAAGCATGCTTTTTAAGATAATTATTGTAAAATATTTCCACATCATTCATCCAAATCTCACTAGGAAGATTATACTCTGCCAAGCTCATACCTGATGGTGCAACATTGACTGGCGATTTTACATTTTTAGTTCTTTCTAAAAGTATCTTCAATTCTTCCTCAAAATTCATTTACTTTACCTCCTTTTTTCCTGTAACATATTCAAAAATAAAATTTTTTTTGTACTTTTCTATTATTGTTAATTGCTCTTTCTTTGAATCAATAAGTACATCTATTTCTCTGATTTTCTCATCAAGGTAATCAGAAATCAAAACCTGTTCTTTATATGATGGCTCAAAAACCATTAATCGAGAAAATCCAGAAAAGTTCAATCCCTGTCTCACTCCATTTCCCATATTATAAAATACTTTCATTATATCATAAGAATGTAACAAGTAGTGAAAATAACGTGTATCTATGTGACGAATTGGCATTAAATCAATATATGCAGATGTTATTATTCCATGCTCTTTTACTAAGCCTGTACGTAAACTTCTTTTATCATTTTGTAAATCAGTAGGTCTGATAATAATATCGCCATCTTCCACAATATTGTATGTATTGAAGTTTTCTGGCAAAAGCCCCCCATTTGCATTTATATCTTTTCTTATTACCCGTCCATAGCTCAATGACAAAAGATTATTTTCTTTTCCTCGTGTATTCCTATTTTTACGTTCTACAAAATAAAAATAAAGAGGGTGTAGTTTCCAATGAGCAGGTATTTGTCCAATCCACTCAATCCCGCTATCTTTCATTTTGACATTAGTATTTAATCCCTTTGTTACCACTTCAGTAATAACAGATTGTTTGTATTGTTCAAGGATATCAATTTGAGACTTTATATTCAAATATATGGCATCTATCTGAACACATTTCTTTTCAAGAAACTGAGCTAAACCCAATTGCTTAACTGTTGTTGGAACAGGTATGTATATATTTTTCAATGTTTCACTATATATAACTTCTATCGTTGTAGCATTACTTTTATACAAAATCTGCTTTTCAACAAAATCAGAATAATTAAAAAGCAATTGTAGCAAAGAATAGCATATCTTTTTTTCATCAATCCTAAACTTAATGATACATGGATGAATAATTCCCTCCTTATGCTTTAGTGGAACTCTGCTAATTTTTCCAATAGTACCTCTTGTTGTAATTAATATATCATCCGTCTGCACTTGAAACCCACGCATCAATTGATATTTATCTTCTGAAATATTGGTATTATTTGTTTTGTAATTATTGTCTATTACACTTCTTTGATTATATACCCAATAGCCATCCTCAACAAAATCATTTCCCGTCAATTGACTTCCAAATGGTCCCACTTTAATATTATCTTCCTCTGAAGACAACAAATATTTTAGTGGAACCAATTTAATATTTTTTCCAATTTCCCCAATCCATTCAATCCCACTATCTTTCATCTCTCGCACATCAAACACCCCCAAACAGCTCTTTTATCTGCTCACTTACACTCTTTTCAAGCTCCAAAAACTGCTTTTCCAATTCTTCACTCGGTATTGGTGCCTGATATTTATAAAAATACCGTGTAAAAGGAATCTCTGCACCAGTTTTTATTACTGGTTTTTTCTTTCCTAAATCCTCCTCGAAGAAAGCAACCGCATCCGGAACATGAGGCAACACTTCCCGTTCCATATATGTATTTATATCCTCCTCATATTTCACAATCTCTGTATCCTTCGTTTCCTTATCATAGATTATATTGCCCTTTTTATCTTTTTGAATTTCTGCATTTTTATCCATAACAGACAATCCATCTGCAATCTTGCCCATCCACTTACTATCTAAATCAAGACCGAATAACACCTCTGTCAAAACTGGCATAAAATCCTCCAGTGACATATATATTTCATAATTTATATTAGTCCGCAATGTATCTATAATCGCATCAAAAAATAGCTTGTTTTCATAATAATTTTCTAATTTCTTCTGTTCCTTCCCAGTGAGTTCTACCGCATTTTCCAAAGCATACACCTTCCCCTCATCATATAAATTATTAAGCGTTCCTTTGGAAATCATTCGCTCTATTCGTTCTTCTGTTATCGCATAACTCCTCTGTAATGGCTGCATCACAGTATACTCTCTATACATAAATTCCTCATTACTGCAAATTTTACATAAATCATTTTTCTTAAACTCACTATAAAGTTTTGTAATCTGCACCCTGTCTTCTGGTGTTAATTCATTTTTCTTATTCCCTAATGCCTTGCGCAACTTATGATAAATGCCTGATGCATCAATCAATTGCACTTTTCCCTTACGTTCTTTTCGCTTATTTTTTGATAAAACCCAAATATAAGTGGATATGCCTGTGTTGTAAAATAAATCTATTGGCAATGCAATAATTGCCTCTATCAAATCATTCTCCAACATATAACGCCGAATCTGACTTTCCCCTGATGAAGTTCCACCGGAAAATAATGGACTTCCATTTTCAATAATAGCCGCCCTTCCAAAATCATCATCCATTTTATCAATGGCGGACTGCATAAATAAAAGCTGCATATCGCCAGAACCCGGCAATCCGGCTCCCCATCGTCCAGCAAATCCCTTTTTATGTTCCTCTTTTACAGCCTGTTCCACACCCTCAGCAGCATCTTTGCCTCCCCATGCCGTCCCAAATGGTGGATTTTCAATCACAAACCTCATCGCTGTATCGGCAAAACAATCTTTCTTCATCGTATCCTGATAACGGATGTTCTCTGCATTCTGTCCTTTTATCAACATCTCTGCCAGACAGATTGCATAAGATTCTGGATTAACTTCCTGCCCAAATAATCTTATATTGGCAGATGGATTATGTCTTTTGATATAGTTCCAACTGGTTGATAACATACCACCTGTGCCACATGCCTGATCCAAGATAGTGATAACTTTTCCATCATCAAAAATATCATCGCATCCCTCTGACAACAATATGCTAACCATTGTTTTAATAACATCTCTACCTGTATAGTGGTCACCCGCCTCTGCATTTTCAGAAAACTTTCGGATAAGTTCCTCAAATATATATCCCATTTTTACATTATCAATCGTTTTCGGATTTAAGTCAATTTCTGAAAATGCCTTTACAACACTGAGTAAACGATTGTTTTTATCCATTTTATCAATCTGCTTTTCAAAATCCAAACTACGGATAATATCCTGAACATTTGCAGAAAATTTTAATATATACTGTTTAAAATTAGCTGCCAAATGTTCTGAATCATTTACCAGCTCGGCAAGGTCATACTCACTTGTATTGTAAAATTGATACCCGGAAATACGATACATTGCTTTTGCCGGATATGCCGGATTTTCTTTATCCTTCTTTATTACGTCTGCCTTTGTGTCAGCCAATGCACACTCAAACCGACGTATAATAGTCATAGGAATAATAACATCTTTATATTTATCACTCTGATATGGTCCTCTTAACTTATTTGCAATAGACCAGATAAAATTTACCTCTGTAGACACATCAACAGGTGTATCATCCCACATTGCATCAATCTGTTTTTTATCCATTGTAACCCTCCGTACTTAAATATTGTATCATTCAACCTTGCATTATTTGCTTACTAATAAAACAAATGTATATTATTTATTTCCACTGATTGTGCTAAAACGTCTACGCCAATAGTGTAAACAAAAATATGTGATGGTAGTTTCCTAGGTACTATATCAAATGATACCGTAACTTCTTTTATCTTGTCATATATCATATTCATATTTTCTTCTTCAAATTTTACCATTTCATCCTATGCCTTTGTCTAACACAATTCCACATACAAAATATTATATCATATCCTTCGCTTTATCAAAAGAAAAAATGTATGTTCAAAATTTTTATACCCAGACATCAAAAAAAATTTTCCCTGCTCTGTCACACATTCATCCATGACTTTAACAATATTAAATCTGTTTCTTGTACTACAACAATTCTTCTGCCTGCTCCAATATCTTTGCCTTCCCAACACATTCAGCTTAAGATCATTTTCGCCAGATACGCATTTTGTATCACAAAATGCTGCTGGTTAGGGAAAATCCCCCTAAAAACCTCATATGCCTGTCAAAGAAGTATAAAAAGCACTATATTTACGCCAGTGATAGCGTAGATATAGTGCTTTTTGCCATTTTGATATACCCTGATATATAGCTTTTATGGAAAGTGATATAACTATGATATAGCTTTTTCCTTTGATGCAAGGGAAGATATATTACTATGATAGTGCTGTTCCATATCTGAATATATAACTTTTCGCAAAAGTGATATAGCTGTTCTATATCACACACAATATTATTTAGTCTATTCTGTACCAGGGTGCCGCCTGTATTCCTTTTGGGTGACCAAATGCCGGATATACATCATTCCCTCTTATTTCATACCAAGGTGCTGCCTGTATCCCCTTTGGGTGACCAAATGCTGGATATATACTATTTCCTCTTACTTCGTACCAAGGTGCTGCCTGTATCCCCTTTGGGTGACCAAATGCCGGATATACATCATTCCCTCTTATTTCATACCAAGGTG